>JANNFQ010000300.1:0-4653 GCA_031380045.1 Acidimicrobiaceae bacterium | reverse complement strand
CCCCGCCTCCGTCCAGGGGCCGGTCAGATGCAGAACTGCCCATTCGTGCCAGCGGCCACACCGCGCCGACAGATGCTGGCGACCGTGGCGCGATCGACCACCCAGCCTGCTGGTGTCGATCGTCCGTAGATGGCGTAGGCGAGGCCGAAGACGCTGTCGTCGGCGAAGCCGAGCACCTCGATCGTCGCGATGGGCGAGCCGCCGGGTTCCCACGTGACCGCGATCTGGGGGGCGAACTCGTCGTCGGTGTGCCGTTGCTGCAACGCGGGCCACAGTGCCTCGGGAAGCTCTTCGGCCGTCGCCGCCGGTGCGATTCCAAGGGCCATGACCTCGTTGGTCGCATCCACCGGCACGGTCCGCTCACCGGCGGTCAGCAACGTTGACAGCGCCTGCCGGTAGGCATTGCCATCGCCGCACCGGAGCTCGGCCGTACCCGAAGTATCGCCCCACGTGATCGAGGCCGGTGGCAAGTCGGTGACCGCAGAGTCGTACGCGTCAACCTGTGTTCGTTGCGCGATGGCGTCGGCGCTGACCGTCAGAACGCAGTCGCTGCTCGACAAGTGTGCGGAGAGTCGATCGACGGTGGGCGCCCCGCCGCCGCTGGAACCGAAGTCGTTCGGCAAGGCTGACGCGTCGATGGTGATGATGCCCATGACGATCGGCGTCAGCAGTTGGCCTGCGGGGTCTCCGATGGTCATCGAGCGGCCAGCGATGACTCGGTCGGTATCGATGTGCAGACCGAGGTCGATCGGGCCGGAAGGTGGAGAACTGATCGCCCACGACGACGATGTCTGGGGCAGTACGGCCACGAAGCCACACATCCGCGCGACCGTGGTGGCATCGATCGCAGCCACCTGCGGCTGACACTTCGTTGGCAAGCCGGGTACATCGGGCAACCGTGCCCATTGGCCGGTCGCGGGGTCGTAGACGCCGGCCTGCATGGTCCAGTCCACCGCCACCACGCGGCCATCCACGGCGCCAACCCCGAACATCTCGCCCGTGAGGTCAATGGGCGGCGCCTCCGAAAGTTCGGTCCACACACCGTCGCCGTACCGGTATCCCACGACGCCCCCAGCCACGCCTTCGGCGAACAACATCAGATCATCACCGACGGCCACCAGCGCACCGCTGTGCATTGCGGGGTCTGGGATGGGCATTGCCAGCCAACCATCGGTGCCCAACTGCGCGACGCCAGAACCGTCTGTTCCGACCAACGTGCCGTCCCACACGATGATCTGGTTCAGTCCGCCTGCCAGTCCATGGATCTGGACCCACGTGTCCGTTGTCGGGTTGTATGCAGCCGACGATCCCGTCGCGTCCACGAAGATTGCCTGTCCGTCGAGCGGTGCGCCGGACGACGAACCGCCCGTCAGCGGCGAGTCGGCCATCGAATGCCATTGGCCGGTGCTGATGTCGAGCACTGCGCCGTCGTTGTACGGCGGCTCGCTGCCGTCGAGATGGTTCGGTACGCCGCCGCCCCACACGATCAACTGGTCGCCGACGGTCACCACTGCCGCACCCGCCCGTTCGGCCAGCGGGGCCGCCGGCAACACCTGCCAATCGTTGTCTGCGGGCCGTAGTGGAACCGACGGCACTTCACCTGCGTTCGACGTCGCTGGGATGTTGGATACAACGGGCGCAGTCGAAGGGTCGGGCGCAGGTTCGGCCGATGACACGGGTTCGCTCGTAGGGTTCGAGTCGGTCGTCGGGTCGAGGGGTACCAGCCGCGTGACCCCGCGATCGTCGCCCTTCACAGAGACGGCGACGATCACGGCAATCGCGGCAAGCGAGGCGACGGCGCCGCACGCCGCCAGGGCCGAGACAGCGCTACGGCGCCGAGCCAGGTGTTGAGCTCGGCGGCGGATCTGCTGGCTGGCTGCTGCGGGCGTCATGACCGTCGACTGGTCGATGCTGTCGTGCAATCGGACCAACAGGTCACCCAGGTCGTTCTCGTTCAACTCGTTCATGAGGTCGCCTCCCTCTCGTTCGGTGTGGTCGTGGGCGGCTGCGGCGAACCGCCGTCGGTGGGGCTGAGCGATCGCCGCAGCGATTCGCGGCCGCGGAACAGAGCCGACTTCACCGTGCCGCTGCTGACCCCCAACAACCACGACAACTCATCGACGCCGTAGCCGTGCAGGTGGTGCAACACGATGCATTGCCGCTGCCGCATCGGCAGCAGGACGATCGCCCGTTGTAGATCGATCAGCGATGCGTCGTCCAGACCCGGTCGGTTGGCTTCGTTGCCGATCGGCACCCTGGCCAACGCGTTCGACTCGCGTGTTCGACGACGGAACGAGCTGCGCAGTTGGTTCAGCGCGACCACCACGATCCAACCTGGCAGGTGATCGATGGAGCGGCCGCGCCGCCGTTGCTCCATGGCCCGCGCCAGGGCCTCGTGCACGGCGTCGTGGGCCAGGGCGACGTCGCCGCACGCGACGGAGACGGTGCGGACGACACCCGAGTAGTGGTCGGACATGAACCGGTCGAGGTCGTCGACATGCCCCGTCGAGGTCGGCCCGCTCACGTGTTCCACATCATGACGACGCTGGAGCGGGCCGTTTGGTTGGCTTGGGCTCAACCGTCGTTCTGCGAGGCGGTCAGCAGGTTGCCCATCTCGACGATCTCTTCGCGCTGGCTGCTCGCCATCTGCTGGGCCATCAGCCTGACCTCGGATGTGCCGGCATGGTCGGCGGCGTAGTCGGCCATGTGAATGCCACCTTCGTGGTGCGCAGTGATCAACTGCACGAAGATGCGGTCGGCGTCGGCACCCTGTGCGGCCACCAGCGCATCGATGTCGCTCTGCGTGGCCAGACCCGGCATGCGATCGACATCGACCGGATCGTTCATCCAGGCCATGGCCAGATCACTGTCGTTCACCTCGGGTTCGCCGAAGTCGCGCAGCAGTTGGATCATGCGCCCGATCTCGATGTTCTGACCCACCACGATCTCGCGCGCGATCGTTCGCAGATCGCCGTCGGTGCCCTGGTCGGCCAGGAAGATGAAGCTGAGCTGCACGGCCTGCTCGTGATGCACGCGCATGTCCTGCAGAAACCCGACATCCGTGCGATTGGCGTTGGGTAGCGCTCGGTTGTTGCCGATCACGAAGCCCAGCGTGCCTGCCAGCACCGCGATGGCTACGACGATGGTGACCAAGTTGACCGGGTTCTGCCACCACGGCAGCACCTCGATGTCGTCGTCGGATTCGATCGTCTGACCGAGGTCAGTCGCGGAATCTGTGTCGAGCAGTTCGTTGCTCATTGCTGCAGCCTGCCAGCTTTTCGACCCATTCAGGCGGGCAGCCCGCCAACCAGGGCCGCTGCGTCCCTCGAGTCAGAATCGACCGCGGGCGGTGCCCGTCAGGCCGACCACTTCTGCGCCGCCGGCGAACATGCCCGACATCGCTCGACGCTCGAACCCGCGGGCCCCGGTCACGGTGCCCAAACGGTCGATGACATCGTCGGTCGTGATCGCCAGGTTCTCGGCCAGCAACTCGATGTCCGAGCGGCGCAGATCGATGGCCGGCGGATGATCACCACCGCGCAGGCGACGAACCAAGGTGAGGTAGGCCAGCAACAGCGACGTGGGGTCGTGCTCGGTGAACTCCACCGCGAACCCTCCCGCAGCGATCCGGTCGGCCCTGATCTCCAGCGTCTGTCGCGGAGGCACCAGCGAACCCAGGTCCAATCCGTACAGCAAGGCCACCGAACCGGCCAGCTCTTCGGTCAACACCAGGTTGGCGCGCTCGATGTCTTTCAGCATGCGGGTCGACAACGCGCCGTCGCTGGCTCGCGACAGTGCCCGGCGCGACAACCCGGCCGCGCGCCGGCGTTCGAACAGCTGCTGCCCCAGCCGCTGCGCGAAGACTTGGCTTCTGATGTCGATGCTCTGGTCGGTGCTCATCGCCGTACCCCTTCGTCTGTCGCGATCATCGGCTGCTGTGTCCCTCGACTTGAGCGGGTCGCCCATCCGGGCCGTGTAGGTGGCCAACGCCTTCGGTCGTCGGGCTGCTGTTGTCGGTGAGACCGGCAAGGCGGATGGACACCGCGCCTGCCTGCAGGCTTCCGGCCAGCACCCGACGCTCGGCGAGCGAGGCCGCCAGCACGGCCTCGAGGTAGGTCGACGGTGTGCCCGAGCGCTCCAGGAACTGAGCGATCACCCGCAGGTCGTCGCGGCGAAGCGGCATGGTGTCCACGTCGTCCAGTTGTCGCAGCTGTCGGGTCAACCGGAAGTAGGCAGTGATCAGCGACTCGGCATCGCCAGGTGTGAACGACACCGTGGCACCCCCGCTGGAGATGACGCCGTCGGCGCGGATCTCCAGACCACTGCGACCACTCGGCAGCAACGCCGAGATGTCCACCCGGTACACGTCTGCTAGTTCTGCCACGATGTCGGGCTTCAACATCAGTTGCCCGGTCTCGGCAGCGCGCAACTGGCGACGCGTGAATCGACCGCGGCTGCGCCGCGCCACCCACCACACGGGGAGGTGTTGCTGCCGGCGCGCCACCATCAGCTCGGCGGCAAGTTGCCTGACGAATTGTGGGCTCGCCGTTTCGATGTCACTGCCGTCGATCACATTGGGTCCTGTTCACACTTCGGGGTGGGGTGGGGTGGGGTGGGGTGGGGTCGGGTCGGGTCGGGTCGGGTCGGGTCGGG
>JANNFQ010000289.1:0-24015 GCA_031380045.1 Acidimicrobiaceae bacterium | reverse complement strand
GCGTGGCCGAAATGTGTTGATCTACTTCTACCCGCGGGCCGACACCCCCGGGTGCACCAAGCAGGCCTGCGGACTACGCGACATCGCTGAGCAGCTGGGCGACACCGTGGTGCTGTGCATCAGTCCCGACAATGTGTCGGCGCTGGAAAAGTTCCGCCGGAAGTACGAGCTGAACTTCGATCTGCTCAGCGATACCGACCACGCCGTTGCCGAGGCATTCGGGGTGTGGAAGGAAAAGAAGAACTACGGCAAGGTGTACATGGGAATCGAGCGGTCGGCATTCCTGATCGGCGCCGACGGCACGGTACGTCATGCGTGGTACAAGATCAGCCCGAAGGACACGCCCGTGAAACTGCTGGAAGCACTGCAGTCGTGACTGCGTTGCCTGCACCGACCGATCTGCTGGCGCACCGACCACCGTTCTTGTTCATCGACCAGGTCCTGTCGCTCGAGCCGGGGCAGCGCGCCAGCGGCAGCTGGACCCTGACTGGCGACGAATGGTTTTTCGCCGGTCACTTCCCCGGACGGCCCACGTTGCCGGGGGTGCTGATGTGCGAGGCGATTGCCCAGGTGGGCGCGATTGCCGTGCTGGCAGACCCGCGCTTCGCCGGGAAGCTGCCCTTGTTCGGCGGCCTGGACAGCGCTCGCTTCAGACGTCAGGTGGTGCCGGGCGACACCTTGGTGCTGGAGGTGGAGTTGGGTCGCATGTCGTCACGGGCCGGCAAGGGCAGCGGGCGAGCACGACTGGGCGATGCCGTGGCGTGTGAGTGTGACCTGATGTTCGTGTTGGTCGACGGCTGACCCGGGCGGCCCCACCGCCCGAGGCGCTCAGGCCGCTGCCAGCCAGTATGGGGCGGCTACCAGCGTGCAGCCGGTGCACGGACGGGCCTGATGCACCAGATGCGCGGGCGAGACCAGGCCGTGGATCGCCGCCACGTGTTCGACCGTGGCAGGGTCGTCGCACGGATGGCCGAGATACGTCTCGACCAACTCGATCAGCCCCAGGTGCTCGGGGCAGTCGATGCGGGTGTGCGCCAGGTTGGGGGTGTCGACATCGAAGATCAGGTTGTGTGTCATACCCGCATCGTGCGCTGCGGGTGTGACGCAGTTGTTTCGATACTCGGACTCAGCGAGCCGGACCCAGGATGATGGTGCCGTTGTGGCCGCCGAAGCCGAAGTTGTTCGACATGACCGGGCCCGGCTCCCAGCGACGCGCTTCGCCGATCACCAGATCGATCTTCGACTCGGTCAGAACCTCGGTGGTGTTGGCAGTGGGGGGGATGAGCTGATGCTGCATGGACAGCAGCGCTGCGGCAGCCTCCAGAGCGCCGGCCGCGCCCAAGGCGTGACCGGTGACCCCCGTTGTCGACGTCATCGGCGGCAGGCCGTCGGTGAACACGTGGGCAACGGCACTGGCCTCGGCCGCGTCGTTCAGCGGCGTTGACGTGCCGTGGGCATTGATCTGGGCGATGTCGTGGGCCGACAGCCCGGCGTCGGCCAGGGCCAGTTGCATGCACCTGATGGCGCCCGTGCCGCCGGGGGCGGGTGCGGTGATGTGGTATGCATCGGCACTGCTGGCTGCACCCAGCACTTCGCCCACGATGTTGGCGCCGCGACCCAACGCCGCTTCCCACTCTTCCAGGATGAACACGGCCGCGCCTTCGCCCATGACGAATCCGTCGCGCTTCTCGTCGAAGGGCATGCTGATGCCCGACGACGACATCGCAGTCATGTTCGAGAACGCCGCAATGGCGGTGGCGGTGATGCAGGCCTCGGCCCCGCCGACCGCAACTGCATCGCACATGTTCCATGCAATCAGGCGAGCGCCGTAGCCGATGGAGTGGCTGCTGGCAGCACAAGCGGTGACGATGGTCTCGTTGGGCCCCTGCAGGCCGTATCTCATCGAGATCGCTGCACCAGAGGCGTTGGCCATGAGCATGGGGATGAGGAACGGCGACACGCGTCGTTCGCCCTTCTCCAAGCGGATCTGCACCTGATCTTCCAGGGTCTGCAGACCACCGATGCCAGAACCGAAGATGGTGCCGAAGCGCTCGGGAGCCACGTCGAGTTGGCCGGCGTGCTCGAACGCCTCTGCGGCGGCCGCCAACGCGAACTGCTCGACCCTGTCGGCGCGACGGGCTTCCTTCGGTCCGTCGAAAAACGGCAGTGGATCCCAGTCGTCGATGGTCGTGACCTTGCGGTCGCTGATGCCCGGGCCCAACAGGCCGTTCCAGAATGCTTCCTTGCCGATGCCGCACGGAGCGACGACGCCGTAGCCGGTCACGGCCACGCGTCGGCCGCGCCCGTCCATCAGAGCTTGCCGATGACCAAGTCGTACGCTTGGCCGACGGTCTCGACGCCCTCGAGGTCTTCTTCGGGAACTTCGACGCCGAACTCTTCCTCGAGCGCCATCACGAGTTCGACGAGGTCGAGGCTGTCGGCATCGAGGTCGTCACCGAACTTCGCATCGGGCACCACCGCCGACTCATCGACCGACAGCACCTCGACGGCGCACTTCTTGAAGCGGGCGAACAGTTCTTGATCCACGATGTCTCCTTGATGAGTGGTGCGAACAATCTAATGCGAGGTGTCTGCCGAGTGACCCATGCCGACCTAGTGACCCATGCCGAGGCCGCCATCCACGGGGATGACGGCCCCGGTGATGTATGCGGCATCGACAGATGCAAGGAAGGCGACGACGCCGGCGATCTCGTCGGGGGTGGCCATGCGTCCGAGCGGGACTGCTGCGGTCAGTTCGGCAAGGCGCTTGTCGCCCAGCGCAGCGGTCATGTCGGTCTGGACCGGGCCAGGTGCCACCACGTTCACCGTGATGCCGCGCGAACCCAACTCGCGCGCCACCGATCGAGCCAAACCCACCAGGCCGGCCTTCGAGGCTGCGTAGTTGGCCTGGCCTGCCGAGCCCAACAGGCCGACCACCGATGACATCAAGATGATGCGACCGGCGCGAGCGCGCAGCATGCCCTGCGCAGCGCGTTTGGTCACCCGGTATGCCGCGGTCAGGTTGGTGTCGACGACCGAGGTGAAACTGGCTTCGCTCATGCGCAGCAGCAGGCCGTCGTGAGTGATGCCCGCGTTCGACACCAAGACCTCGACTGGGCCGAACTGCGACTCGACCGCGGTGAACGCGGCATCGACGCTGTCGGCCGATGTGACATCGCACGGCACCCCGAACAGGTCGTCGGGGGGAGGCGAGGTGTTGTACGTGACGGCGACCTTGTCGCCAAGCTCGGTAAACCGTTTTGCGCAGGCCAGGCCGATACCACGTGCCCCGCCGGTGACCAGAACGGTTCGGCTCACCGCGCGCCCCAGCGCAGCACGGCGCTGGCGGCGGTCATGCCGGCACCAAAGCCGACCAGCAACACCAAGTCGCCGTCATCGACGCGGTTCGAGTCGAGCGCGTCGCACAGTGCGAGCGGGATGGATGCCGACGACGTGTTGCCCGTGTTCTGCAACACGACGGCCGTGCGGTCCATTGGGAACCCCAACCGGTTGCAGGCCGCTTCGATGATGCGGATGTTGGCCTGGTGTGGCACCACCATCTTGATGTCCGCCGCGGTGACCCCGGCGTGGTTCATGGACTTCGTTGCCGAATCGACCATGATGCGAACCGCGCGCCGGAACACTTCCTTGCCTTCCATCTGGATGTAGCCGCCGACTTCTGAGTACAGGAACCGTTCGGCCGCGCCGTCGGCGTCGAGGTCCCATCCCAGCAGTTGTCCGGGCCCTTCGGTGGCCTCCAGCACAGTGGCGCCAGAGCCGTCGGCGAACAGGATGGCAGTGTTGCGGTCGGTCCAGTCGGTGATGCGCGACAGCGAATCGGTGCCGATGCACAGCACCTTGTTGGCACCCATGGCAATGAGGCCGTGCGCCATGACCAAGCCGTACATGTACCCCGAGCAGGCCGCGTTCACGTCGAACGCGCCACATCGCAGGCCCAATTCGTTGGCGACGCCCGGCGCAGAGGCGGGCACCGTGCGGTCGGGTGTGGTGGTGGCCAGGATCAACGCATCGATGCTGGCCGGATCGATGCCCGACATGTCGAGCGCCTTGCGACCGGCCTCGACCGACAGACCGGTGGTGGTGCCGCCGACGTGGCGTTGGTGGATGCCGGTTCGTTCGACGATCCAATCGTGATCGGTCTGGAACATCCCTTCGAGGTCGTGGTTGGTCAGCACCTTGGGGGGCAGGGCGGTGCCCCAACCCGTGATGCGTCCTCCGCGTATTCCGGGGGGAATGGCAGGCATGTCAGACCGTCCTCAGCCAGGCGATGGGTTGACGGTGTGTGACACGTTCGCCAGACACCGCGATGTAGCTCTGCAAGACGCCGGCAAACGCCGAGCGAACCTCGGTGTCGCCGATGTGGCCGAGCACGGTACCGACTTCGATGAGCGTGCTTTCCTTCAGACCGGCGACCGGCTCGAACACGCCGGCTCCGGGGCTGACTACCAACCGTTCCGAGGCGAACAGATGCTCGCCCTCGAGTGGGGACGCATTGGTGACCGCGCCCTCGCGCACCCAGTCGAGCAGCTTGTCCAGATCTTCGGGCGTGGAGATCGACATGGTGCGAGCTGCATCCACCGTGCGCTTGGCCATGCCGGTCAACACAGCGCCAGGGCCGAGTTCGACGAAGTCGGTGACACCCAACGATTCCAACGTCAGCAGGCAGTGCTTCCAGCGCACCGGGCTGCTGAGCTGTGCCGACAACAACGAGCTCCACTCGCCACCGTGGTCGTGCGCCAGCGCGTCGACGTTCGAGACCACGGGCACCTCGGTGTCACGCGGATTCGCCTCGGCAATGGCCTTGCGCAGCCGGTCGCGCGCCGGAGCCATGTACGGCGTGTGAAAGGCACCCGACACCTGCAGCGGCATGACCCGCTTGGCGCCGATCTCTTTGGCGATGGCGCTGGCCGCGGCCACACCCTCGGGGGAACCGGCGATGACCACCTGGCCCGGTGCGTTGAAGTTGGCGACCCACACATCGCTGTCGGCGCGGCGGCAGGCAACTTCGACCAGATCGTCGTCCAGGCCCAACACGGCGGCCATTGTGCCCGGATTGTCGTGACCGGCTTCGTGCATGGCATCGGCCCGCTCGCTGACCAGGCGCACGCCATCGTCGAAGGCCAAGGCGCCGGTGGCGGTGAGTGCGGTGTACTCGCCCAAGCTGTGACCGGCACAGAAGCTGGGCTCGACACCGATGCGTTCGACGGCATCGAGTACGACCAGGCTGGACACGAACGTGGTCAGCTGCGCGTTCCGGGTGTCTTTCAGTTCGTCGGCGTCGGCATCCAGCAACAGCCGCCCCACGTCTCGGTCGGCCACTTGCGAAGCCTCGTCGACGAGCTCCCAGCTCTCGTGATCGACCCAGGGTCGACCCATGCCGGGGCGTTGTGAACCCTGGCCCGGAAAGGTGAATGCAAGCATGGTGCTCGGCGGTGCTCCTCGTGCCTCACAGTGGAGATGGTGATCCCCGTTCACCACAGTAGACCGCGAGGAGATGTAGAACCGACCTACTACCTGGTAACCAACCTGGCCACCTGGTAACCAACGCGGCCGCCGACCACCAGATCGGTGCGAAAGCCACCCCGCCGGGTCTGGGTGCTCGGCGCTATCGTGTCGAGGTCACTCGCCCGAGTGGCGGAATGGCAGACGCGACGGACTCAAAATCCGTTGTCCGAAAGGGCGTGTGGGTTCGAGTCCCACCTCGGGCACCGAAGTATCTCCCTGTCTATGGCCCTCGTTCGAACGCGTGGGCGATGGCCACTTGCACGGTCGAGCATCGAGTTGAAGGCGATGGGTGGGACGAAGACGGAGACCTTCGCGCCTGCTCGGTCGCTGATGGCGCTGGATGGATCGATCAGCGGCGTGACCCCGGCAGTCAGCGGTCGGTCCGGAGCGGTCCGGGTGGAGGATGCCCGGGCACACGTTGGAAGATCCCGTCCGCCGAGACGAGCGCTGCATCGATCGAGATCGCGGTCGCAGCGCGGTGCCGACGGGACGAACCCCAGGTCGCCACCAAAGCCCCTACCGCAGCTCTGCGACTGTCGGAACAGTTGATGGCCACTGAGCGCGCTGCCACGTAGGCAGCGAGAGCCGGACGTCGACGCCTGCTGAGCGCGGCGCTGAACACGCCGGTGTCAACGACGAGCCGCACGAGTTGAGGGCTGCAGCGAACGCGTCGTCTTCGTCGTCGGACAGATCGTCCCGCCGCACTCCCAGCGCTCTCGTCACCACCTCCGCAAGAATGCCCGGACTTGACGCCGCTCGCAAGGCTCGGCGCGCAGATCACGCCAACTGCGTGTGCGCCGCGGACGACCTCCTCGCGATCAGGTGCCCGCCAGGCGGCTGATCAGTTGGCGGTGTTCGTCATCGAGTGCGGCGCTGTCGCCGGCCGTAGCGTTCTCGGTAGCTCGCGTGGGCTTCGATGTCGCCGGGATCGACACGGTTGTCGCCGGATGGCAGAGGCCCCACCACAGCAGGGCTTGGCCCCAGGTGTGGATGCCGAACGGCACGAGCGGTGCCAGCTGAGCAGCGGTCGGCGGAGTGCGCATCAGGTCGGCGGCGGCGAAGGGACGCATGATGAGTACGCCGAGCCCGAGGTCGGCGGCCAACGGCAGCAGACGTTTCTCGACTTCACGCTCGACGGGGTTGTAGGGGATCTGGATTGCGTCCAGACGGCCGGTCGCCATCGCAGCTTCCAACTCGTGGAAGCTGTCGGCGCGCCAGTGCGTTGCCCCGACGAAGCCGACCTGGCCGGCATCGCGTAGTTCCTCGATGCGGTGCAGTCGTTCGGGCCACCGCAACATGTTGTGGATCTGCAGCAGTTCGATGCGGCCGCCGTAGAACGCCAGCGAAGCAGCGATCTGGCGCTCGGCGACCGCGTCGTCGTCGGTCCAGACCTTTGGCCACCAACGCCGAATCACGCCTGCTTTCCAGCGCAGCGCCCAGCATTCGTTCGGCCTTGCCGTACATCGGTGACGAGTCGAACAAGGTCGTACCGGCGTCCAAGGCCGCCGTGATCACGTCGGTCGCCAATGCGGTGTCGTCGGTGTCGAGTGTCTTCGACGTGCCCATGCCGATGACAGGCACCTTGGGCGCGTGAGCGTGACGAGGCGAGAGCGATCGAGTCTCCATCGACTGTCACAGGGTTGTCGTCGTGGGCCCGGCCGCAGGAGCGGGTGTCGTGACCGGCTCGGTGACGAAAGGCTCGCTGGCCGGTGGATCGGTGACCGCAGGAGGCAGGGTCGTCGTGGTGGGTCGTGGCGCCACCGCCACGGATGTGCTCGTGGTGGTGGACGACGTGGGAGTGGTGGCGAGTGACGCCTGGGTGGCGACCCAACCATCGGACAGTGACTGCAACGCGGCGGGGTCGGTCAGTGCTAACGCCTCGCAGTTGTCCCGCAGCACACCGGGGTTCTGGCCGGCTGCGTCCCACAGTGCGGTCAACAGCGCGTTCTTGGTGAACGCACCGAACTGCACGTAGTCGACGCAGTTCGCGACGAGCTGTGCGTTGATGGGCGTGGTGGTGCTGGTCGGAACGACCGATGTGATGACGACCGGGTTGATCGGCGGCAGCGTTGATTCGGCCTTCGCGTCGTCACCCGACGAGCATGCCGCGGGCGCGAGGGCGGCGATGATGCCGAACAGCGCCAGAGCTGTGCTGCGCGTCCAACCCGTGACCATGCGAAACCGTATCGAAGATTCGCCGCCTGCGGCATTCGGGCCCGGGCAATTTCTCGACGTGATCAGAGCAAGTCGGTGACGGGCTGCGGCAATCGGATGCGCCAGTTGGGCTGATCGTTCAGACCCGGCACGTTGGGCTGCCGGGTGGCCCCCGCCAGATCGTCGGTGGTCATCAATCGCAGCAGGGCGGGCGATGCCAACAGTTCGGCATGCGCGGCTTTCACGGCCGCTGCGGGGTCGCGCTCGTCGCCGATCACCGCCAGCAATCTGGCCAACACCGGATCGGTCGTCGCGTACTCGTCGTCGTCAACCGGTTGGTCAGGGTTGGACCTTGCGCGGCTCAACACCATTGCCAATGTCGGCAGGTCGTGTGTCGTGATCGTGGCCAGCGCCTGCTGGGGCCACTGCGCTGGCGGGTCGTCCTCGAACCACAGGACCTTCGTGCCGACGATCCCGAACTGCCGCATCGCGTGGTGGACCTGCGGCTCGACCGTGCCCAGATCTTCCCCGACGACGAACGCCCCAGCGCGAGTCGATTCGATCGCCAGAATCGCCAGCAGGTCTGCCGCAGGAAAGCGCACGTACGCGCCGTCGTCGGGCGAACCGCCCTCGGGCACCCAGTACTGCCGGAACAGACCCATCATGTGATCGATGCGCAACCCGCCCATGCCCTGCAGCGTCGCTCGAACAGTGTCGATGAACGGTTGGTACAGCGCAGCGCGTAGGCGCCACGGGACGAACGGAGGGATGCCCCAGTTCTGGCCGGCCGGATTGAACTCGTCGGGTGGGGCACCGATGCGTTCGCCGAATGCCAACAGATGGCGGTACTCGTACGAGTCGGCGCCCAGTGGCGAGAAGCCGACGGCCAGGTCGCCGATCATCGTGACCCCGGTGGCGCTGATCGCAGCCAACTGTGACTGCACCTTGGCCTGCAGCCAGTCGTGGAACCGAGCGCGGTACAGCAGTTCCGGGTCGTCCTGATCTTCGTCGGGCGACCATGTCTGCCAGTCGCTGCGCAACACATCGCAGCGGCCGTTCCACCATGCGATCGGGCCGGGTTGAGGCGGCTGGTTGCCACTGCGCTGGAGGGTGTCGAGGTGCGCATCGAACTCGGCTTCGAGCACCGAGCGCTTCGAGATCCACACCTCGTCGCGATCGATCAACCGGTCAGGATTGCAACGCAGGTGCGCCGGTACGGGCGCATCCACGGCGATCAGCAAGGGGTTCCATGCGCGCCGTGTGCTGGGGTAGTAGGGGCTGGCCTCTTGCGGCAGGGTGGGCGCCGGTTGATGCAGCGGGCTGAGCAGCAACGCGTTTCCCCCGGCCGCCCGCAGTGATTCGGCCAGGCGCCGAACGTCGCCCAGATCACCGATACCCCACGACGACGAACTCCACAGCGCGTAGATCTGAGCTGCCACGCCCCACACCCGCGGCACCGGCGGGCAGACAGCGGGATGCACGACCAGACGGGTGGCTGGACCGCCATCGACTGGTATCAGATCGTGATAGCCGATCGGCAGGTCGTCGGGCAGATCGTGGGTGGCGCGGCGACGGCTGCCGTCCTCCAACACCAGCGTGCACTCGTTCCACAGCCGATGGGTGTGGCCCATCGTGACGAACCACATCGGCCGCCCCGGTTCGGGAACGCCCATCGCCAGGCGGAGGCGCGAGCGGGTCTGGTCGGACGTCTGGTGCCAGGTGCCGTGAACATCGTGGTAGCCCTCGGTGATGCCCCACTCGTCGTCCACCGGACCATTGTGGCCGTGGACTGGCGTCTGCGCCGGTACCAGCGCCCGTCCGAAGCTGCAGACCTACACTCCAACGCGATGGGCAAGCGGCTGATCGAGCGACGACTACGCCAGACCAGCGCGCGTCTGCGCACGTTGCGCGACGAACTGGTCGTGATCGACGACCAGCTCGCTCATCTGGCTGACGACGCCGACGATCTGGGCATTCGGGCGTTGGTGGCCGAGACGCCGGGCGCCGGCAACGACTATCGGCAGGCGCAAGCGCATGCCGACGCCATGGCCGCACATCGACAACACGTGGTCACCAGCATTCATGAGCTCGAGCAGCGACAGGACCAGTTGCTGGACGCGCTGAGTGCCCCCTGAGCAGCACACGACACACGGAGCTCGTTCCCCACGGAAGCGGAATACGCTTCGTCGTGCCCACATGCTTGAATGGCGCCGGGCCATTTGCGAAAGGACACCATTCGTGACCATCCGTGTGGTGATCGCTGAAGACGAAGCCATCATCCGTCTCGACCTGAAGGAATCCCTCGAGGAAGAGGGCTACGAGGTCGTGGGCGAAGCCGGTCGTGGCGACCAGGCAATCGAGCTGGTGCGCGAGCTGCGGCCCGACCTGGTCATCCTGGACATCAAGATGCCCGTCATGGACGGGCTGACAGCGGCCAAGACCATTGCCGCCGAGCGGCTGTGTGCCGTGCTGATGCTGACCGCGTTCAGCCAGCGTGAGATCATCGAAGAAGCGCGTGACGCCGGCGCGCTGGCATATCTGGTGAAGCCGTTCCAGAAGAACGATCTGATCCCGGCCATCGAAGTGGCCATCGGTCGGTTCCGCGAGTTGCAGAACCTGGACGGCGAGGTCGATGCGCTGGGCGAGCAACTCGAGACGCGCAAGCTCATCGACCGGGCCAAGGGCATCTTGATGGACGAGTGCAACTACCGCGAACAAGATGCATTCACGTTCGTCCAACGCACCGCCATGAGCGAGCGCACCAACATGCGCAGCATCGCCGAACGCATCGTCTCCGGCTCGCTTCGACCTTGAGCACCGAGAACTCGCAGTCGACCATGAAGCTGTTGCTGCTGGACGGAAACTCACTGACGTACCGGGCGTTCTTCGCGTTGCCCACCGACATGGCCACCGCCAGCGGGCAGGTGACCAATGCGGTGTTCGGGTTCACGTCGATGCTCATCAACCTGCTGAAAGACCACAAACCCGACGGCATCATGGTGGCCTTCGATCGGCCCGAGCCCACGTTCCGTCACGAGATGAACGTCGAGTACAAGGCCCAACGCGAAGCCGCGCCCGACATCTTGCGCCAGCAGATGGGGCTGGTACGTCAGGTGCTGGAAGCGTTGCGCATCACCGTCATCGAGCTGATCGGCTACGAGGCCGACGACGTCATCGCGACCATCGCCGAGAACGCCAAGAACGACGGTCACGACATCATCATCGTCACGGGCGATCGCGACAGCTACCAGCTGGTGTCGGATCCGCATGTGAAGGTCCTGTACAACCGTCGGGGCGTCAGCGACTACGCGTTCTACGACGAGGCGGGCATCTTCGAGCGAACCGGTGTGACGCCGGCTCAGTACGTCGACTACGCGGCCATGCGTGGCGACCCCAGCGACAACCTGCCGGGCATCCCCGGCGTCGGCGAGAAGACAGCGGCCAAGCTCATCAACACCTACGGCGGCCTGGACGGCATCTTTGCCAACGTCGACGAGCAGACGCCGAAACTCAGGCAGAACCTGGTCGACAACGAAGCTCGAGCACGATCGAACGCCGAGCTGATGGTGCTGCGTCGTGACGCGCCCATCGACACCATCGACCTTGCGGCGCTGACCGTCGACCCCGACGAGGCCGAGACGCGCAGGCTGTTCGACTTCCTGGAGTTCAAGTCGTTGCACGACCGGTTGTACGAGGCCCTGGGGGCTGCCGGCACGGTGGCACCCACATCGACGGGTGAAGTCCTGCACGCCGAGATCACCGAGGCCACGTCGGCGCAGCAGGTCGTGCAGACCCTGGCGGCGTTGGATCAGGTCGACCTGGCCGTTGCGTGGGCGGGTACCGCCGGTCGTAGTGCGATCACCGGTATCGCTGTGGTGGTCGATGTCACGTCTGCCGACGTGATGTGGATCCCCGAAACGATCACATTGGATCCGGCAGTGTTGGGTGCCATCGCCGGGCACCCCAACGTGCGCGGCCATCACGTGAAGGCGTTGATGCGGGTCATGTTGGATCACCAGGCGAACATGGCCGGATTGCAACTCGACACGGCCATCGCCGCGTACCTCATCGATCCGGCCGAGACTCGCTACTCGGTCGAGGCGCTGTCGTCGAAGTACACCGACTTCCAGCTCGCCGAAGCCGACTCGGCCGCCAGCAAGGGTCAGCTCGACTTCGGCGAGCAGCAGGACGCGCGGGCCGCCACGGGTGCCGAGGCGTTGGCGGTCTCGCACTTGGCCGATGCCTTGCAGAGTGCGCTCGAGAAGCAGGGCATGGCCCAGCTGTACGCCACCATCGAGAACCCTCTGGTGCGTGTGCTGGCCACCATGGAACACGTCGGCATCGCTGTGGATGTGGCCGAACTGCGCCAGCTGAACGAACGTCTCACTGCCGACGTCGAGCGGCTGGGCAAGCAACTGCAAGACGTCGTCGGGCGCCCGTTCAACCTCAACTCGCCCATTCAGTTGCGCGACATCCTGTACACCGAGCGCGGGCTGATGCCCGGCAAGAAGACCAAGACGGGCTTCAGCACCGACGCGGCCACGCTGGAGAAGCTGCGCGATCAGTGGCCAGAGTTCATCGACCCATTGCTGCAGTACCGCGAGGTCGAGAAGCTGCGCAGCACGTACGGCACCGGCCTGCTGGCCGAGGTTGCCGCAGACGGGCGCATTCACGCCACGTTCAACCAGACGGTCGCGCGTACCGGGCGGCTCAGCAGCGATCAGCCCAACCTGCACAACATCCCGGTGCGCAGCGACGAAGGTCGGCTGTTCCGCAAGGCGTTCATCCCCGGGCCCGGCAACATCTTGCTGGTGGCCGATTACAACCAGATCGAACTGCGGTGCATCGCCCATCTGGCCGGCGATCCGGGCCTGATCGAGGCGTTCGAGACCGGCCAGGACATCCACAACGCCACGGCCTCGCGAGTGTTCGGCGTGGCACCGGCCGACGTCACGCTGGAGATGCGGTCGAAGGCCAAGATGGTCAGCTACGGCCTGGCCTACGGCATGGAGTCGTACGGTCTGGGTCAGCGGTTGGGCATACCGACCGACGAGGCCGCCGTCATCCTCGACGCGTACTTCGTGGCGTTCCCCAACGTGAAGGCATACATGGAACGCACCGTGGTCGAGGCGCGCATGCGCGGCTACACCGAGACGTTGTTCGGGCGTCGCCGGCCCATTCCCGAACTGTCGAACTCGAACTTCCGCATCCGCCAGGCGGGCGAGCGACAAGCGATGAACGCCGGCATCCAAGGCTTGGCGGCTGACATCTTCAAAGTGGCGCTGGTGCGCATCGACGATGCGTTGGTCAACGGCGGGTTCGCCTCGCGGTTGGTGCTGCAGGTGCACGACGAAGTGCTGGTCGAGGTACCGGCCGGCGAGCGCGATGCGGTGGGCCCGGTGGTGGTCGACATCATGCGCGATGCCGCCCATCTCGACGTACCTCTCGAGGTCAACGTCTCCTGGGGCACCACATGGGCCGCCGCGAAAGGATGAGCGGATCGACGTGTTGAGCGAGAGCGATCGCGGTGAAGTGAACAGTGCTGAGTAGGCGAAGCGAAGCGGAGCCGCCCGAAGCCCACCAGGGGCAGCCGCCCGAAGCCCACCAACATTGGTTTGAACCCATCGCCGCGCACTTGGGCGCGGCGTATCTGCGGTACTCGTTCACCAAGGGGACGGTGCAGGAGGTCGATCACATCATCGAGGTGCTGGGCCTGCACCCGGGCATGCGCGTGTTGGATGTGGGGTGTGGCCCGGGTCGGCATGCGCACGAGCTGGCGCGACGAGGGATGCAGGTGCACGGCATCGACATCTCTGCCCGGTTCATCGAACTTGCCACCGAAGGCGCACCGGCGGGCGCGACCTTTCAGCGGCTCGACGCCCGAGCGCTGAGGTTCCAGGCCGAGTTCGATGCCGTCATCTGCCTGTGCCAGGGCGCGTTCGGGTTGATGACCGCCACTGGTGACGACGAGTTGGTGCTGAAGTGCATGGCTGCTGCGCTGAAGGCGCACGGACGGTTGGCCCTCAGCGCGTTCAACGCCTACTTCGCTGTGAAGTATCACGAGACCGCCACGTTCGACGCCGGCACCGGGGTCAGCCACGAGATCACCGACGTGCGCGACGAGGGCGGAAGTGTGGCCGAGGTCGACCTGTGGACTGGCTGCTACACCCCCCGTGAGCTGCGCCTGCTGGCGGCCAGGGTGGGTCTTTCGGTCGACAGCATCAGCAGCGTCACCCCCGGCGAGTACGGCAACCAGGCGCCCAGCACCGAGTCGCCCGAATTCCTGTTGGTCGGCACGATGCGCTGACCTGTTATCCTTCCCGAGTCCATATTTTTGGTCGAAGTCCACAATTTCTGGACCATGTCCTTGTTTCCGGGACGGGTCCAGTTTCTGGACATCAGCACGTCCTCCATCCCTTCTTCGAAAGCACAGTTCCCTTGTCCGACACCACCACTACCTCATCCAGCAGCGCCACCATGGGCTCGTTCGATGATGAGGGCAATTACACCCCCCGCCAGATCGTTGCCGACGATCTGGGCATGTCCTTCGCCGATGCCATCGATGGCACCATGGTCGAAGTCGAAGACGGCCAGCTGGTCAACGGCACGGTGGTGAAGATCGATCGTGACGAAGTCCTGCTGGACATCGGGTACAAGAGCGAAGGCGTCATCCTGGCCCGCGAGCTCAGCATCCGCAACGACGTCAACCCGCACGAGATCGTCAAGCTCGGCGAGCAGATCGAGGCTCTGGTCCTGACCAAGGAAGACAAAGAAGGCCGCCTGCTGCTGTCGAAGAAGCGCGCGCAGTACGAGCGTGCGTGGGGCACCATCGAGAAGATCAAGGAAGCCGACGGCATGGTCGAGGGTCCGGTGATCGAGGTCGTCAAGGGCGGCCTGATCGTCGACATCGGTCTGCGTGGATTCCTGCCAGCCTCGCTCGTCGAGTTGCGCCGTGTGCGCGACCTGGCCCCGTACGTGGGCAAGACCGTGCAGGCCAAGATCATCGAGCTCGACAAGAACCGCAACAACGTGGTGCTCAGCCGCCGTGCCTTCCTGGAAGAGACGCAGAAGGAAAGTCGCGACAGCTTCCTGACCAACTTGAAGCCCGGCGAGATTCGTCAGGGAACCGTGTCCAGCGTGGTCTCGTTCGGTGCGTTCGTCGACCTCGGCGGCATGGACGGGCTCATCCACGTCAGCGAGCTGTCGTGGAAGCACGTCGACCACCCGGGTGCCGTCGTGGCCGTTGGCGACCCCGTCACCGTGCAGGTGCTCGATGTCGACTTCGAGCGCGAGCGCATCAGCCTGTCGCTGAAGGCCACCCAGCAGGATCCGTGGCAAGAGTTCGCCGGCAGCCACGAGGTTGGCCAGCTGGTCTACGGCCGGGTCACCAAACTGGTGCAGTTCGGTGGATTTGTGCAGGTCGGTGACGGCATCGAGGGTCTGGTGCACATCAGCGAGATGAGCGCCCACCACGTCGACTCGCCCGAGCAGGTCGTGACGCCTGGTGAAGAGCTGTGGGTCAAGATCATCGATCTCGATCTGGCTCGTCGCCGCATCAGCCTGTCCATCAAGCAAGCGGCCGAGGGCGGCGAGCTGGCCGAAGAATACCGCCAGCACTTCGAGGTCGACGAGCACGGCAACTGGACCGCAGGCGCCGACGACAGCGAGCGCGAGGCCGCATGGGCCGAGTACTACGACGCCGGTGGCGAGGGCGAGCGGCCGGCAGGCGAGCCTCCGGCCGGTGCAGCCGGGGCAGCCGAAGGTGTCGCTGTCGCTGTTGTCGAGGTCGAGGCACCCGCCACCGATGTCGAGGCACCCGCCACCGACACCGATGCTCTGGTCGCCCAGGCAGAAGTCGAAGCCTGATCGTCACCGTCTGACGTTCGACGCGGGCTGACAACGTTCGATGCCGCATCGCATACATGCTGCATCGGCTGCCATCGCGATCTCGGTGGTGCTGGCAGCCTGCGCCGCAGACCGACCCGACACGTATGACGCACTCGGACCCGGCACGTCACCCTCGGTGGCGTCGCCGGGTTCGGTCGCGTCCACGACCACCGTGGATGCACGAAACACGCAGGCGCCAACCTCCGCAGTTCTGACGACCGATGTCGCCATCACACAACCCGGGCCGCCGGCAGGCATCGTCAGCGCATCGCCGTTCCAGTACCGGCTCGACTGGGCAGCGGGCATCTTCCAGGTGCGCCTCCACAACGACTCGCCCGAACCGATCACGATCGTCGGTGTGCAGTTCGTGTGGGCGGGCCTGACCACGCCGGTCACCGAACGTCATGACACGCTGCCGTCGGGTCTCACCCTCGACTTCCCGGTGCACATCGCACCGGCGGTGTGCTTTGGCGATGGTCTGGTCGACGACATGCCGTCGTTGTCGACCGCAGTCATTCACCTCCAGCTCGACGACGGGTCAACCATCGACGCGCCGGTGTTCGACGCCAACGGCGTGGCCGAGCAGTTGTACCTCGACGACTGCGAGCGCCAGATGATCGAGTCGCAGGTCACCATCGAATGGGCCGACTTGCACGACGAAGAGCTCGACGGTCGAATCGTCACCGGGGGAGGGCTGCGGCTGGTGCGACGCGATTCGACATCGAAGGTCACGCTGCTGTCGGTCAGCAACACCGTTCTGTTCACGGTCGTCACCCTGGAGACCGGGCCCGACGAACCGATCGTGACCTTGGAAGTCGACGACGACGAGGTCGTCGCTCCGGTCAGGTTGATCGAGAACCGATGCGACTCGCATGCTCGCGCCGAGTCGAGTCAGTCGTTCCGTTTCTTCGCCCAAGTCGATCTTGGTGGCGGCGACGTGCACCAGTACACGGTCGTGCCGCCACCCGACGAGCAGACGAAGATGCGTGCCCGTCTGGAGGCTGGATGCGCTGTGCTGGGCACCACGGGATTCGTTGGGCAGGATGACGGCTGATCCGTGCGCTCAGGTCAGTTTGACGATGCCCATCTTCACGGCGGTCAGCACTGCTTGGGTCCGGTCGCGGGCTTGCAGCTTCTCGTAGATCGACGCCAGGTGGTTCTTCACCGTCTTCTGGCTGATGTACATGCTGGTGGCCACTTCAGACGTGGCCAGGCCGTTGGCGATGAGCTGCAGCAACTCTTCTTCGCGATTCGTCAGGATCGACACTGGGTCGTCAATTGAGGTTGCCTCGGCCAACATCAACTCGGCCAGGCGAGGCGACAGGATGCGGTCGCCGTTGGCGGCCAGCTTCACGGCCATCACCACCTCTTTGACCGTCGAGTCCTTGGTCATGTAGCCGACGGCTCCGGCCTTCATGGCCCGTTCGATGACATCTCGATCGATGTGCATCGTCAGGATGACGACTCGTTGCCGGTTGTCGGCGGCCATCAGCCGCCGGGTGGCCTCGATGCCATCGATCTGTGGCATCGACACATCCATCAGCACCACGTTCGGCTTGGTCTCGAGCGCGATCTTGATGGCTTCCTCGCCGTTGCTGGCCTCGGCGACGACGGGGATGCCTTCCAGCTCCAGCGAGCGACGCAGGCCCTGGCGCAACATGGTGTGGTCGTCGACCAACATCACGGTGGGTGGCGGTGTGGCGCTCATTCGATCAACTCGACGGTGACGATGGTGCCGACGGTGCCGCCCGCAGGGGGCGACTCGACGCGCAGGACCGCACCGATGGCTTCTGCTCGCTCGCGCATGCCGATCATGCCATACCTATCGGCACGGCCGGCCCCGGTGTTGAGGCCGATGCCGTCATCGCGCACGCTGAGTGACGCATGCCCTGGTCGGGCGCTGTAGCGAACCGTGACCAGATTGGCTCGTGCGTGCTTTTCCACGTTGGTGATCGCCTCGAGCGCTATCTGCCACAGCTCGCGTTCGGTGTTCCTGGTGGGCCGAGCGTCCTCGCGTACATCCAGTTCCAGCTTGCTCTGCAGGTCGCGCCGGTCGGTGACCCGAGCAAGATGGTGGCGCAGCGTGGTCGGCAGGTCGCGGTCTTCGGTGACATCGGTGCGCAGATCGTGCAGCGTTTCGCGGATGTCGTTGATGACCGTCGTCAAGTGACCGCGCAGCTCGACCAGCACTGGTTCCATCTGGTGCCCGCGAGCGGCCAACTCTTGGGCGCGGTCGACCTCGAAGCCCAGGAATGCCAGCGACGAGCCCACCTGATCGTGCAGATCGCGAGCGATGCGACCGCGTTCTTCGTTGGCCGATGCCGAGCGAATCTGACGGAACAGGCGGGCATTGTCGATGGCGATGCCGAAGGCCTCGGCCAGCCCGTGCAGGATCTCGCTGTGTTGTTGTGTGTGTGCGTCTGGCGCGTCGGACTCGACCGCCAGCAGCCCGATCAGACGTCCACGCGCGCGGAGCGCTGCGTAGATGCCGCTCTGCGCTCCGGTGGACAGACCAGACCCGGGTGTGATCCGCGCCACGCGAACCGTTCGCGGGGCATCGATGGCAGAGCGGATGATGGCCGGGGGGTCGTCCAACCGGACGTCGGTCTGGACCAGCGAACCCACACTTCGAAACAGTTCCAACTTGTGGTCGGTGTCGTTGGCCAAGTGCAGCGAGATCGACTCGGACGGCACCAGCGACTGCACCCGCTTGATGGTCGAGTCGACGACATCGTCCAGATCCAGCGAGGCGGGCATGCTCTGGGCGACCCGCTGCAGCGCGAACAGCAACGAGTTCGCCTCGGCCAGGCGGCTGACCCGTACCAGCGCAAGTTCTTTCTGGCGGGCGGCGTCGATGGTGGCCCGCTGCGACAGCCCGCTGGTGAACGCGACCACCCCCAGCAGGCCGGCCCACAGCAGCGCATCCTGAAAGCCGTTGGCTGCGCCGATGTCGGTCAGGTGCTGCACCGTGATGACGGCGAACGAGGCTGCAGCCAGTTCTGCAGCAAACATCGCGCCCGCCGCGAATCCGGCCACCATGGCGGTCGGGATCAGGCACAGCGCCATCGGCGAGCTCCACGCCCCAGTGAGCAGCACCAACGATGTGTGCAGCGCCTGTTCGATGACCAGCCGGAAGCGAACTCGGGAATCGTCGCGATGGGGCAGCGGACGCACGGTGGCCAGCACCGCATAGGCGCCAGCGACGATCAGCGCGCCGACGAGGCGCCAGTTGTCCCACGACAGCTCGTCGCGACCCTGCACCAGTGCACCCGCCAGGGCCAGGAACCGAAACGGCCAGACCGGTGCGGTGATCGGCGCGGGCATCGGTGAGGCCGTCGGGTCGTCGCCGAGGCCGATCGAGCGGCGGTCGGCGACATCGGTCGGCGGAACGGATTCCTCGATCGGATGACGCCGCTCGACCAGCGGCCAACGGACGTGATCGTCGGTGGACGACGGGTCGATCTCGTCGGCAGGGTTCACCGGCGTGCATAGTAGTGACCGGGTCGGCGCAGAGGGCCGATGTCGTCATCCGCTTCGGCGGCAGAGAGGGGCGTCGTTCGTGATCTTGGTCGGTCTGACGGGTGGCATCGGTTCGGGCAAGTCGACCGTCAGTGCGTTGCTGGCGGCGCGTGGTGCCGTGATCGTCGATGCCGACGCAATCACCCGCGAGGTGCAACTGCCCGGCTCGCCGGTGCTTCAGCGCCTGGCCGAACGCTTCGGCAACCAGGTGATCGACGCAGACGGCAATCTCGACCGCCCGGCGTTGGCCGCGATCGCGTTTGCCGATCCCGATGCGTTGAAGGACCTGAACGCCATTGTTCACCCGGCCGTCCGTGACGAGATGAACCGCCGGATCGCCGCGCAGTCCAGCTCGGATCGAGTGGTCGTGTTGGACATCCCGCTGCTCGCCGAGAATCCTCGCAAGGGTTTGCAGGGGATCATCGTGGTCGACGTTCCCACCGAGATGCAGGTCGACCGGCTGGTGCGATACCGGGGTTTCGACGCGGCCGACGCATTGGCTCGCATCGGCCGTCAGGCCTCACGCGAGAAGCGACTCGAACTGGCCGATGTGGTCATCGACAACAGCGGAGACGTCGATGATCTGACCCACCAGATCGATCGCGCCTGGGCTTGGCTGACCTCGCTGCCACAGCTTCCCCCCGACGTATCGCCTCCGAGCTGAGCTCGGCGGTCACAGCACCAGAGCTGCCACGGTTTCGTCCCCGTCCATCTCGCCCGTGGGTACGAAACCCAGGTTGCGATACAACGGTTCGGGTCCGCCGGGCGTCTGCACGTAGCTGACGTACAACTTCGTCCTGCCCTGAGCGCGCAGCTGCTCGATCAGTTGGTGCAGCGCGGCAATGGCGATGCCGCGGCGCTGGTGCCAACGGTCGATCACCAGACGCCACAGGTACGGATGCGGCTCGCCCATGGTGATGTCGGCCATCATCACGAACCCCACCCGCTGGCCGTCGGCTTCGATGCCGCGATACCACGGCACGAGCGGCGCACCATCCACGATGGGCGGATGGATGGCGTCGGCGAACGATTCCAGAATGGTCGCGACGAACTGACGTTGGAACTTGTGGGTCTCCAGCTTCGCCCAGTCACGCGCCTCACCCGGACCGATCTGCACCAGCTCGACCTGCGCGGGATGCGACCGATCTCGTGACGTCCACGCGTGCCGTTCGTCCTTCAAGACCGCGAAACGCATGTCGTCCAACCACTCGCCCCGGATCAGTTCGGCCCGGCGGGCCAGACCCTCGTACGTGAAACCGAGCTGCTCGATGACGCGCATGGAGGCGAAGTTCTGTGGATCGAGCGTGGCGACGATCCGCACCACATCGGTGTTGGCGAACAGTGCATCGACCACCGCCTCGGCGGCTTCACTGACGTAGCCGAAACCGTGGTGTTGGGGTGCGAGTGAGTAGCCCAGCCCAGCAACGCCCGGCGCCACCATGCCAACGGCAACGTCGCCCACCACTTCGCCCTGGTGCTCGATGGCGACCTGCACCCACTCGCCCGCCGTGACGTCGTCCCAGGCCTGCTGCTTGCTCAGGGTTCGCTGGGCGTCGTCCAGCCCGTAGGGCATGTCCCAGTCCTGGTACCTCGCAATCTCGGGCAGCCCGCGGTACGCGGCGATGCCGGGGGCGTCGGCAAGGCGCATCATCCGCAGGTGCAGGCGCTGAGTGGTGATCGGCAACACGGACACGTGCATTGTTCTAGCGCTCAGATCGACCGACGTTCGACTACCTGGGCGCGATGTAACCGAAGATGTCGACGATCAGATGGGCGCCGTTCTGGGCGAACAGGCAGACGCTTCCGTTGGCACCGATTCCTGCGATCACCAGGCTGGCCGATGCGGCGCCCGGGCGGAGGTTCAGATTCGAGGCCAATGGTCGCGTCGCGCCGCACGGCCACACCGTGACGAAGCCGCCGACCGGGGCGTCGACGCCGACCACATTGAGGACGACGGCGGTGGCATCGACCGGCACGTTCGGACGACCCCCGATGACCCGCACCGCAACGGACTCGCCGGCGGCAATCGGCCGTGGACCGACGTAGCCGCTGGCACTGACGGCCTCACGAGTGTCCAGAAGTCGGTCGGGCACCACGTCGCCGTACGACGACCCTGCCGGAAACCAGCCGGAGATGTCGACGACGAGATGCGCCGAGTTCTGGGTGAACAGGCAGATCGTGCCGTCGGCCGCGACGGGCGCGATCACAGAGTTGGACACCGTCTCGCCGGGTGACACGTTCAAGCTGGAGACGAACGGCTGGCTGGACCCGCACGCATACACCGTGACGTACGTGCCCTGGTCGGCTTCGGTGCCGGTCAGGTTGACGACCACTCCTGCGGTGCCGGGCGGGGCCAGGTGAGGTCCGCTGCCGGCGACGTGCAGTTGGATCACCCGTCCCGCAACAGGCTTGGCTCCGACGAAGGCGATCTGGCTGTCGGGGCGTGTGTCCAACACGCGGCCGGGCACCGAAGCCACATAGGCACTGGACGCAGTGAAGTAGCCGGCGATGTCGGCGATGAGGTGAGCACCCGTCTGCGTGAACAGACACACCTCACCACCAACGCCGACACCGGCAACCACAACGTTCGGGCGGGTACCACCGGCGACCAGGTTCAGGTTCGAGGCCAGCGGGCGCTGCGCACCGCACGGCCAGACGGTGACGAACCCGTCGGCAGTCGCCTCGGTTCCTGTTACGTTCAGCACCACTGCCTTGGCGTTCATCGGCACCTGGGTGGTGCCTACCCCGGTGACCTTCAGCCGAACGATTGCGCCGGCACCGGGCTTCGTGCCCGTGTAGCCCACTTGGACGTCGGGGCGTGTGTCCAGGAGTCGCTCGGGGACCACCGGCAGAAACGAACCCGGCGCGGTCTGCGTGATCGGTGCCGGCGGGCCCAGCGCGTCGCTGGCCGCGAGCACAGGGTTGTTGTGCAGCACGCTGAGCCCGGATCGTTCGGATTCGGTGCCGATCAGCACGACGCGCCCGTTCGACAGCGTCGCGTCGGTAAACGTCCCGGAGTTCGGGGTCCATCCTCCGTACGAGCCGTAAGGCAGCGAGATGCGGTCTGGCGAATCGCCGTCGGGCTGCAGCGCTGCGTCGGGCCGGCCATCAGCTGTCAGCAATCGCGCCTGGGCCTGATCGAAGCTGACCGAACCGGAGGCGACAATGCGCCCGTCGGGCAACACCTCCAAACGCTCGATGCGCAGGGCGGGCAACGATGCCACGCCAGGTGTGCCGTTCGAGGTAGCGAACGTCGGGTCGAGCGCCTCGTTGACGTATCGGCGGACGAAGCCGTCGACCGAGCCGTTGCGCTGTCCACTGACCAACAGCGCGCCGTCGGAGCTGACCTGGCCCGACATGAGGTACTCGCCGGCCACGGCTGCGATGGTGCGCTTGGACCCTTGCTGGATGCCGGCCGCGCTGAAATCGAAGATGTCGATCTGCGACCCGGCGACGTCTGCGGGGCCCGGCGTCTGGATTGCGACATAGATGGTGTAGTGGCCATCGAAGTGATGGCGACCGTAGACATCGGTCACCTGGCCCAGACCGGTGACGCACGAATGGCCCGAGGCCGTGGGACCGAACGTGGGATCCAGTACCCCATCGCTGGCGCGCAGGCGGTGCACGCAAACGGTGCCGTCGAGCTCGAAGTTCGAGACGACGATGTTGGCACCGAGTTCGATCGGCGCCGACACACGGAACGCGTATGGATCGATCGAGCCCGTGAAGCCAGCGTCGATGGCCCCAGACTGCGTCAGCCGCACGATCACGGGCTCGTTCGGGGTGATGCCGACGCCGTTTCGAGAGCCCGTCACGACGACCATTCCGTTCGAGTCCAGCGACAGGCTGGTGGGCACCACGCCATCGAGCTGCAGCACACCGGGGGTGCCCGGCCCGCCGAACGACGTGTCCAGGATGCCGGTGGCGGTGTATTTCAGCAAACCTTGGCCCCAGGCCGCCACGATCGATCCATCGGGCAAACCCAGAACCGCACGCCCCGTTGCAGCCCCGGTGGTGCTGTCGATCTGCACCACACCGGGATTCGGGCCGCTACCGAAGCCGCTGTCGAGTGATGCCTCGACGCGCGCGTGCACGATCAACAGGAGAGTGACGGCCGCCGCTGTCAGTACGTGTGCCGCCCGCCCATGCCTCACTCGTTGCATCCGTCCTGCCCGTTTCTGGTCGATCGGCGAGACGGTAGCAAGCCAGTGTGCGGTCCGGACGGCAAGGTCATCGAACACGTGTACCCTCACCGGGCGCATGGGGGTAGGCTGGGGCTCATGTCGATCACGGCACTTACCGGTGAACCGTTCCGCGTGGTCTCCGACTTCGAAGCCGCTGGCGATCAGCCGGTCGCGGTGTCGAAGCTGACCGAGGGGTTGCAGCGCGGCGACAGGTTCCAGACGTTGCTGGGCATCACCGGCTCGGGCAAGAGCGCCACCATCGCGTGGACCATCGAGCAGGTGCAGCGGCCAACGCTGATCCTGGCGCCCAACAAGTCGCTGGCCGCGCAGCTGGCCCAAGAGATGCGCGAGTTCTTCCCCGACAATCGCGTCGAGTACTTCGTCAGCTACTACGACTACTACCAGCCCGAGGCGTACATCCCGTCCAGCGATACGTACATCGAGAAGGACTCGTCCATCAACGACGAGATCGATCGGTTGCGTCACTCGGCCACCGCCGGGCTGCTGACGCGTCGCGACACCATCGTGGTGGCGTCTGTCAGCTGCATCTACGGCATGGGCAACCCCGAAGAGTACAAGGGTCAGCTGCTCGACCTCAGCGTGGGTGTCGACTACGACCAACGCAGCATCTTGCGGCGGTTGGTCGACCTGCAGTTCGATCGCAACGACATCGCCTTGGGGCGTGGCAAGTTCCGTGTTCGCGGAGACACCATCGAGGTGCATCCGTCGTACGAAGAAACGGTGC
>JANNFQ010000275.1:0-19941 GCA_031380045.1 Acidimicrobiaceae bacterium | reverse complement strand
GGTGCCCGACGCCAGGTAGGCGGCGATGATGGCCTGTAGGAAGCGGTCGCGTTCGGGCGCTGTGGCCCGGTTGGTGATGGGCCAGGCGAACTCGATGGCGGCGCCCTCGAGCAGCAACCCGGTCGCGTTCCCGGCTTCGTCGCGAACGATGCGACCGCCGACCGGGTCGGCAGTGTGTGCGTCGATGCCCATCTCCGACAATGCGGCCGTGTTGACCCACGACGAGCGCAGGTCGGCGGCGCTGAGGTACACCGGCACATCAGGCACGATCGCATCCAGCATCTGCCGCGTCGGCACGCCGTCGGGCACCGCCGAGAACAGCCATCCGATCCCCACCACACGTTCCGCGTTCGGGTTGCGCTGTCGCCACTGGACGAGCGCGTCGGCAATGTGGCCGAGTGACTCGCACGCGCGCAGCTGTGCTTGCAACAAGGCGCCGCCCGACATCAGCAAGTGCGCATGGCCATCGACGAAGCCGGGCACCACGGCGCCATCGGTCGTGATGGTGGCGACATCGGGGCCGGCACGGCGTCGGGCTTCGTCGGCCGAACCGACGAAGGCGATTCGTTCGCCGTCGGTCAGCACCGCCTGCGCCCACGGCGCGTCAGGGTCGGCTGTGAAAACCCGACCGACGACCAGCAGTGCAGGGATCGCGATCACGCGCTGACCGGCGCGTGGGGGAATCCGCCGAGGGCCGCCTCGTACGCCAACGCCAGCCGGAACGTGGTGGGGTCGTCGTAGGTACGACCGACGATCTGCAATCCGGTCGGCACTCCGTTGTCGGCGAGGCCAGAGGGCACTGAGATGACGGGACAGCGGCTGGCGATGTTGAACGGAGGCGTCAGCGCGGCGAACACGTAGTTGGGTACCGTGACGCCATTGACGACGAACTCGGAATCGACGTAGTCGTCGCCGGCGCGGAAGCCGGTGGTGCCCATGGTGGGGCAGATCAGCGCATCGAAGTCTTCGAACAACGTGCCGAGGGCTCGGTACATCTGGCCCTCGATGGCCAGGCCGTCGATGAAGCTGATCGGCGAGGTCATGTCGCGGGCGAACGCTCGTGCATACGTCGTCAGCAGATCGCCGTGCACTTCGAAGTCGTGGGCCACCGAAGGACCGAAGATCCCGCCGAAGTGGGCGCGCGCCGCGGCGTACACCTGCTGGACCGTCCAGGGCAGCTCGACCTCGACGACCGTGGCACCCATGCTCTCGAACACCTTCGCGGCGCGACGGGTGTTGGCCTCGACCTCGGGCTCGATGGGGTGATCGCCCAGCTGCACGCACAGCGCAACCCGCAGGTCGTCGACCGACCCTGGCTGCAGCGACAGGTGCGGCGGCGCCGGCAGCGAGACGATGTCGTGTGGATGGCGACCTGCGGTGACGTTGGTCAGCAGCGCTGCGTCGGCCACCGTGCGCGCCATCGGACCGTCGTGGCAGTACTGATCGAGGTTGAACGGCGGCATGGCCGGCACGCGCCCGTACGGCGGCTTGAACCCGACCACCCCGCAGAACGAGGCGGGGATGCGGATGGATCCGCCGATGTCCGAGCCGGTGGCCATCGGTGCGTAACCGGCGGCCAGCGCAGCGCCGGAGCCGCCCGAAGAACCGCCGGGGGTGAAGTCGGTGTTCCACGGGTTGCGGGTGATGCCCCACAACTTGCTGTGCGTGAAGGCGGCGCAACTGAACTCGGGTGTGGTGGTGCGGATGTGGATGATTCCACCAGCCGCCTGGATGCGCTGGAGCATGGGATGCGTCTCGGTGGCGATGTGATCGGCGTACGCCAACGAGCCGAAGCTGTTCACCCGCCCGACCATTGGCTGTTCCTCTTTGGCCGCAACCGGTATGCCGTCGAGCGGACGAGGCGGGTCGCCCGAGCCCGCGTATCGAGCGGCCGATGCGGCGGCTTCGGCTCGCGCCTCGTCGTAGCGGCGATCGCACACGGCATTGATGGTCGGCTCGGTGGACTCGATGCGCTTAATGAGCGCATCGAGCAACTCAACCGGCGAGAGCTCCTTCGTCTGGAACAGGGTGAGGGCCTCGTTCGCTGACAGGAAGCACATGTCGGTGTCGGTCATCAGTTCTCCATGATCGTTTCTGATGGGCCGGTGAGGGACGACCCGGTGTTGGACAGGGCTGCGCGACGAACAGGCCGCCAGCCCGGATGGGGCACGCTGGCGCGCAGCAAGCGCGTGTAGTCGTCTTGCGGATCATCCAGCACCGCAGCGGTTCGGCCGCGTTCGACGACGCGCCCGCGATGCAGCACGATCACATCATCGGTGATCTGGCGCACCACGGCCAGGTCGTGGCTGATGAGCAGATACGAGATGTGTGTCTGATCGCGAATGTCGGCCAGCAGGTTCAAGACCTGCGCCTGGATGGACACATCGAGAGCGGCCACGCTCTCGTCGAGGATGAGCAGTTGCGGCTGGGCGGCCAGGGCGCGGGCGATGGCGACTCGTTGACGCTGACCACCCGACAGGCCGCGCGGCAACGCGTGCAACTGGCGTGGGTCCAGCCCCACCAACGACCCCAGCTCGTCGACGCGTCGCGCCCGGTCGGCGGTGTTGCCGCCGCGATGCAGGCGCAGCACCTCGTCGATGGCGTCGAAGCCACTCTGGCGCGGGTCGAGGCTGGAGTACGGATCTTGGAACACGATCTGGATCTCGCTGCCGCGCCGGCGGCGAGCCTGGGTGGATGTGGTGTGGTGCGACCGATCGTGACCGCACGCATGGATCGTGCCGGCCGTGGGCGCGACCAGACCAACGATCATCTTGGCGATGGTGGTCTTGCCCGAACCCGACTCGCCCACGATCGCCAGCGAACCCCCGGCGGACACATCGAACGAGACGTCGTCAACAACCAGCGCGTCGCCGTACCGCTTGGTCAGGCCCGACACTTGCAGCAACGGTCCAGCGTCGGTGGTGGGGGAGTCACCCATGGACGGTCACCCCCAGCTCGCCGCGCAGATCTTCGGCGCGGACGCAGCGGACCAACCCGTCGAACATGGGACGGATGGCGGGTCTGGCCTCGGTGCATCGTGATTCGGCGTACGCGCAGCGATCGGAGAATGCGCATCCGGCAGGTGCCTCGAACGCCGACAGGGGGCGCCCAGGAATGGCGTTCAACCGCGCCGTGGAGCCGTCGATGCTGGGTCGTGCCGCGACCAAGCCGGCCGTGTACGGGTGCAATGGGTCGTCGTGCAACAGCGACGACTGACGCTGCTCGACGATCTGCCCCGCGTACATGACCGCAGTTCGGTCGCACACCGCACTGGCCAGTTCGAGATCGTGGGTGATGAACAGCATGGCCATGTTGCGGTCGCGGCGCAGCTCGTCCAGGATGGCCATGACCTCGGCCTGAGTGGTGACATCGAGTGCGGTGGTGGGCTCGTCGGCCAGCAGCAACCGGGGTTCGGTCAGCAAACTGGTCGCGATCATCACCCGTTGCAACAGGCCACCCGACAACTCGTGCGGGTGCTGGCGCAGGCGAAGCGCTCCGTCACTGATACCGACCTCGTCGAGCATGCTGATGGCCGCGCTCTGGGCCAGGGACCGCTTCATGCGTCGGTTGGTGCGCAACGCCTCGGTCATGAAGTCGCCGATGGTGCGCACGGGATTGATGTGTGCACGCGGGTCTTGGAAGATCATCGCGACCTGCCCGCGAAAGCCGCGCAGTGCAGGACCCTTCAACGTGTTCACGTCACGACCGTCGAAATGGATGGCGCCGCTCTGTACCGCCCCTGGCGGCAACAGCCGAGCGACGGCGCGGGCGGTCATCGACTTGCCCGAGCCTGATTCGCCGACCAGACCCAACGCCTCGCCGGCACCGATGGTGAACGAGACATCGTGCAAGACCGTGCGCAGGCCCGCTGCCAACGGCAGGTCGACGGCGAGGCCCTGCACGCTGAGCAATTCGTTCGTGCCGCTGCTCATCGGGCGACCTCGTCGGCACGATCGGTGAGGCGTTCGCCCAACAGGTTGACGGCGACGACGACCACCACGATGCACAGGCCGGCCGACAGCGATTCCATCGGGTAGCCCTGTAAGACGCCGCTTTGGCCGTTCGCCACCATGACACCCCAGTCGGCCTGAGGTGGCTGGACACCGAGGCCGATGAACGAGATGGCCGCCAGATCGACGATGGCGTATCCGAACAGGATTGCACCCTGCGCGGCGATGAGCGGCAACAGGTTGCGGGCGATGTGCCGTACGCAGATGGCCGACGCTCGCAGTCCTTGCACTTCCAACGCAGCGACGTACTCGCGGGCTCGTTCGCGCAGCGCGGCGCCGCGCAGGATGCGGGCGATGTACGGCGTGTAGGCGACAGCCAACGCAATGGTGGCCGATGTCTGGCCGGCACCCCACACGACACTGGCCATGATGGCCAGCACGATGGCCGGAAACGCGAACAGCACGTCGAGGCCCGACGACACCACGTTGTCGAAGGTGCCGCCGCGCCACGCTGTTGCGATGGCCAACGCGGTGCCGACCAGGATGGACAGGATGACGACGATGGCGGGGCCCAGCAACGAACTGCGGGCGCCGGTGAGCAGTCGGGACAGCAGGTCGCGTCCCTGCGAATCGAATCCGAGGTAGTGGTCGCTGAGTGGGCCGACGAACGACAACGACAGGTTGGTGCCGTCGGGGTCGTACGGCGCCAGCGACTCGCCGAACGCTGCGATCAACACGGCAAGTGCGATGACCGCCGCGCTGACGTGCCCGACGACGCCGGTGCCACGCAGGCCGGGGATGGTGAACCGTCGCCGTGTGGCGGGCGGTGCCAGCTGCACGGTGCTCATCGGGCCCTGCTGCCCAACGAGACGCGGGGATCGAGCACTGCGTACACGACATCGACGATCGTGTTGATGACCACGAAGACCGTGACGATGACCAGTGTGATTCCTTGGACCACGGCCATGTCTTTCGACGCGGCCGCCTGGATGAGGTAGGCACCGATGCCGTTCAGCGAGAACGCTCTCTCGACGATGGCCGAAGCGGCGAACAGCGAAGCGATGGTGATGCCGACGACGGTGGTGATGGGGATGGCGGCGTTGCGCAGCACGTGACGGCGGATGATGAGCGACATCGGGATACCCCGGCTGGTTGCGGTCTGCACGTGCTCTCGCCGCAGCTCCTCGCGCACTGACGTGCGCGTGACCCGGGCGACCAACGCCACCGCCGAGAAGGCAAGTGCGATGGCGGGCAGCGTGAGGTGTTTGATCTGATCGAAGACGCCGTCGCCCCCGCCCAGGGCCGGCAGCCAACCGAGCTTCACCGCGAACAACGACAGCAGCAAGATCGCAGCCACGAACGACGGCACTGCGGCGCCGATGGTGGTGATCACGATGACGATGCCATCGACGAACCCTCGCTTCAGACCACCCAACACGCCCAGGCCGATTCCGACGATCACGATGATCACGGCCGCATACAGCACGAGTTGGATGGTGGTTCCCACCCGCTGCGAGATCAACGTCGAGACGTTCTGACGCAGCGGGATGGACACCCCCAGATCACCGGTGAAGGCATTGCCCAACCAGTGGAAGTAGCGAACGAAGAAGGGGTCGTTCAGGTGATACCGCTCTTCGAGCACAGCGATGGCTTCGGGAGAAGGAGTGCGGCCACCGGTGAGGGTGGCGATCGGATTGCCGGGCGCCACATAGATCGCCGAGTAGATGGCAAAGCTGGACACGAACAACGTCAGGATCAGCATCACCGCCCGACGTACGAGGAACTTCAGCATCAGATCGCCACCCTGCTGATCAGGCTGCGCCCAGGTATGCGGCCCACGGGCCGAACATGTACTGGAACGTCGCGGGTGCGCCGCTGAGTTCCTTGTTCATGACGAGCGCGGTGGTGGGTGCCACGATGGGCACCCACAGGACCTGCTCGGTGATCAGCGCCTGGAACTGCACCACGAGCTCGGCCCGCTTGGTGTCGTCCGCTTCTGCACGAGCCTGATCCAGCAACGTCTGCGCGGCTGGATCGTCGTACCCGTTGAAGGCCTGGGTTCCGGCTGGTGCGACCAGGCTGACGAACAGGCTGAGCGGATCGGCGGTGTTCGAGTAGTTGACGGTGAAGAACCCATCGACTGATTCGCGGGCTGCGGGATCGATGAAGAAGTTGATGTAGTTGGCTGCCGAGACAGACACCAACTCGGCCTTCAAACCGATCGCTTCGGCGGCTCGCTGGAATTCGCCCGCCTCGGTCTGGATGGCGGCGAGCTCGCTGGACATGCCGATGCGGAGCGTCTGACCTTCGGCGCCGGCGTCGATGACCAACTGCTTTGCGGCCTCGAGGTCGGGCTCAGCCACGTCGGGCAGTGCGTTCCAGCCCTCGATGAACGTGTCCTTGGCATAACCCCACATGCCAGGGACCCCGATGGAACGGGCCGGGTAGGCAGCATCTTTGAACACCGACGACACGATGCCCTGGCGGTCGATGGCCATGGACAGTGCCTGACGAACGCGGACATCCGCCAGCGCGCCGGTGAAGTCAGACACGATGAACGCCGCGATGGCGTACGCACTGCCCTCGCTGACGGTGACCTGATCGCTGTCGCGCAACTGATCGAGTGTGGACAGGCCCAGGCTGTACACCCCGTCGATTTCTCCGGTCAGCAGACCGGCGGTCAGAACGGCTTCGTCGGGCACACCCTTGATCGTGATGCTCTTCAGCAGCATCGGCAGCGATGTGTCCCAGTAGCCGTCGTACCGATCGAAGGTCAGGCCATCGCCGACGACCCACGACTTCAGTTGGAACGGACCGGTACACATGACGCCGCCGTTGGCGGTGCCGTAGTCGGCGCCTTTTGATTCGGTGTATGCCTGTTGCGTGATCACGCCGACCGGGCCCGACAATTCGCTACGCAACAACATGTCGCGGCCGGTGGTGGTGATGGTCACTTCGTTGTCGCCCGTTGCGGCGATGTCAGTGGCCATGGACAGCACGCCGGAGTAGAAGCCGCCGTTCGCGGGATCTTGCTGGCGCTGCAGGCTGAAGACGACATCGGCGGGCGTCATCGGTGTGCCGTCCCAGAACGTGACATCGCTGCGCAAGGTGATGACCAATGAGGTGTCGGTGGTGTACTCGACCGACTCGGCCAGACCCGGCCCGATGGTCAGGTCGGGGTTCTGTCGCAACAACGACTCGCACGCGACGGCCATGGCCATGTTGTCGGGGTAGTCGAAGCCGAACAACGGGTCGAGCGTGGAGGTCTCGCGATACGTAGCCCACACGGCTGAGTCGGCTTCGCCGGTGGGGGCGGGAGTCAGGACGGTGTCGGCACCGGCCGGAACACCGGCCGGACCATCGCCCGCGGGCGCGGCGGAGCCGCCCGTCGCCACAGAGTCGCCCGTCGCCACAGAGTCGCCTGGCGCCAGGGAGTCGCCGCTGGCCGTCGAGTCGCCGCTGGCCGTCGAGCCCTGGGTGGTGCCGGGCGATGCGTCCTTGCCGCACGCTGCCAGGCCCAGGGCCACGGCGAGGCCCAGAATCAGGACCTTTCTTCGCTGTGCTCGCTTCATTGATCTCCCCTTTGTTGTTCGACGGTTGCGGTGGCGCCGAGGGCGCCTCTCACTGGTTCGATCGGCATGGCCGGCGACCTGTTGCCGTCGCGCCCGATCATCGCCTGTTCCGGCAGCGCATGGTGCGCAACGAGAGCGTTCACCACTGCCTCTTCGACGGCCCGGACGACGGCCTCGAAAAAGGGGTCGATGACCCCCCACGGCACGAAGCGAATCGTTTCGTAGGCATTGTCGTCCACGGCGTTCCGGTCATCTCGCGGGCGCGGATGTTGGTCATGACGCGCCCTGCTGGCGACCAAGCCGCGCCGACAGCCCGTCGAGATAGGTGTCGAGGATGATCGTGAACGACATCTGCTCGTACTCGCGCGAGTCGTAGCCCGCTTCGTCGCCATGGATCTCGTGAGCGATGGCAACGTCGATGTCGCGGGCACTTTCGGGAAGTGTCATGAGTGACGCAGTCATGACTGCGTGACTGACGCCCATCGAGCCCAGAGCGCGCGTCTGGACGTTGACCACGTCCTCGTCGAAACCGGCACGCCGAAGGATCTCGCGCTGGATCTCCATGGCACGACGCTCGTTCGGCCCGCCCGTGAATCGCGATCCGACTTCGGCAACCAGGGCAGGCCTGCGCAGCAACTCGCTGCGCATCGAGAGCGCGAACTGGGTGAGTGACCGTCGCCAGTCGTCGTCGTGCCGGAACGCCGCATTGGGTCCGCTGTAGATGCGGTCGGCCAGATCCAACAGCAATTCGTCGCGACTGCGGTAGTGCCGGTACAGGGCCGTGGGGTCTGCCCCCAATTCAGCGCCCAGGCGGGCCAGCGTCAACGGCGTGGTCGGCTGCTCGAGCGTCAACCGATGGGCTGCCTCGGCGATGGTGTCGGTGGACAGCACGGCTCGCGGTCGGCCAGCCTTCAACCGTGACGCCATGGTCGCCTTCCGCGTAGATGACGGACATAGTCAAGCAGCAGTGGCGCCCGGCCGTCAATGGCACTGTCAGCTTCGGTGACAGCGTTGATGACTGAGAGTCGGGTCGGTGCGCCGGCCGACACTGCGATTGCGCGTCGGCACAGTGGCGTCCGAGTCGCGAGCCCGTCCGAATCGCGCGCCGAGGTGTCACCTACGATGGTGCGGGGTACTCCGTGGACATGTCTCGGGGCTCTGCGATTGAATGACGGTCGGCCACCGGCCACATCCACAATGATCCAGGCCGCACACTCGCATGCCCTGCCGCGTAGAAGGTTGTCCTGAATGCAGATTCGACGTTCGTTAGCCGGAACTCTTGCCGTCGCGCTCGTTGCGCTTGGCGTCGTGGCCATCCCAGCCCCGCTGCTGGTGTCGGCCGTGGGCCCAACCGCGCAGTTGCCCACGGCCAATCCAGCCAACTTCACGCCGAACGTGTCGGACGGCGAGGTTGACTCCATCTGGCAGGTCGGCAACACGGTCATCATCGGTGGCACCTTCACCCAGATCGTCAATGCCAGCGGTGGCGCACCGTTCGCCCGTTCACGGCTGGCCGCGTTCAACGCGACCACGGGGTTGGTCGACACGAACTTTCATCCGGCGCTCGACGGCGACGTCACCACGGTCATCCCGTCGACCGACGGCACGACGATCTACATCGGCGGGGCGTTCAATTCAGTCAACGGCGTCACGCGTCGCAGTGTCGCCCGGCTCAATATCTCTGACGGGTCACTCGTCACCACATTCGCTCCTCTTGCGTTCAATGGACTTGTCCGAGACATGCGTCTGGTCGGGACGGAGCTGTTCGTCAGTGGGCCGTTCTCCGCTGTTGGAGTGCAGGCACGCACCAATCTGGCCAGCCTCGATCAGAACTCCGGTGCGCTGACCGGCACGCTGAACCTGACTGTCGCCGGCCAGCACAACGGTGGCTCGACCAACGTGATCAAGATGGAGGTCACGCCGGCCAACGACAAGCTGTTGCTGATCGGCAACTTCACGTCGGTGGCGGGTCAGCCGCGCGATCAGATCGCGATGCTGGATCTGCACGGCGCCGCCCCGGCCACGTTGGGCACGTGGTACACCACCTGGTTCGAGGCAGTCTGCGCGAACGCGTTCGATTCGTACATGCGCGACGTCGACATCTCTGAAGACGGCACGTACGCGGTCGTCACGACCACTGGCGCGTTTCGGCTCGGCCTCGCATGCGACAGCGACTCGCGGTTCGAGATCGACAACACGTCGTCGACCAACGCTCCGACGTGGACCAACTGGACCGGTGGCGACACCAGCTATGCGGTCGAGATCCATGCAGGCGTGGCGTACATCGGTGGCCACATGCGCTGGGGCAACAACCCCAACGGCAACGATCGCCCCGGCCAGGGTGCGGTGCCGCGGCCGGGGATGATGGCCCTCGACGTCGAGACCGGGCTGCCGTTCAGCTGGAACCCTGGTCGCCCGCGCGGCGTCGGGCTGTTCGACTACCACGTCACGGCCGCTGGGTTGTGGGCGGGTAGCGACACGGATCGGTTCGGCAACGAGCTGCGCCAGCGGCTGGCGTTCTTCCCGTGGGCCGGTGGCTCGTCGGTTCCCGAGAACGGCATCGGATCGTTGCCCGGCAACGTCGTCATGCTGGGGCAGACAGCAGGCACGACCGGCACCGACCCATCGGTCCTCTATCGAGTGAACGCCGGCGGTCCGGCGCTTCCATCGGTCGATGAGGGTCCTGACTGGTCATCTGATTCGGCGACCACGTCCACGTTCCGCAACACGGGCAGCAGCCTGACCACATACGGGCTGACCGTCGGCACGTTCGACACCACCGTGCCCACTGGCGACTTCGACCGTCCGCCGGCCTCGTTGTGGAACACCGAACGCTGGGACGGTTCGGCCACCCCCGAGATGCAATGGCAGTTCCCCGTTGCCAACGGAACACCCATCCAGGTTCGTCTGTACCTGGGCAACAAGAGCACGAGCACCGCCGTCCCCGGCCAGCGGGTGTTCGACATCGACATCGACGGCACCACCTTTCGCCAAGGCGACAACATCGACCTCGGTAGTTCTCCCGGCGACAACATCGGCACGATGCGTTCGTTCAACATCGTCAGCGATGGCCTGGTGAACATCGACTTCCGGCACGGTGTCGAGAACCCGTTGGTCAACGGCATCGAGATCATTCGCCGCGACGTGCCGACGACCGGTTCGCTCGGCCAGCAGGATCAGGTGCTCAGGGTGGGGTTCGACGGCACCACAGTCACAGCGGGGCCAACCACCATCGCCGGCACAGCCCCGTGGCGCACGGTACGTGGCTCGTTCATGGTCAACAGCACGCTGTTCACGCTGCACAACGACGGCACGCTGGTCCGCCGCATCTTCGACGGCACCACCTTCGGCCCCGGAACATCGACCTTCACCTACGCCAACGCCATCCTGGGCGAAGTCAACACGATGACCGGCATCTTCTTCGATCCGGCCACATCGCGCATCTACTACACGCTGTCGGGTAACAGCAGTCTGTTCTATCGATCGTTCCTGCCCGAGAGCCGCGTCATCGGCGCGATCCGCTTCTCGGTTGCCGGCAGCGCGGCCCTGTCATCGCTGAACCCCTCGCGCGTCCGCGGCATGTTTCTGTCGGGTGGGCAGCTGTTCTTCGGCGACAACGGCACCGGCAACCTGTTGCAGATCCCTTTCGCTTCTGGCACCCTCACCGGAACCGCGACAGTCGCAGAATCGACGGTCGACTGGCGGGCCAGAGCAATGTTCCTGACAGAGATCGCTGCGGTGAACCTGCCTCCCACGGCTCTGTTCACGCAGACCTGCCCCGACACCACCTGCACGTTCGACGCGTCGGCCTCGACCGACTCGGACGGCACCATCACCGGCTACGCATGGGACTTCGGCGACGGGGTGACCGACGTGGGTGTGGAACCCATCCACGCCTATGCGGCGGCTGGCACGTACACCGTCACCCTCACCGTGACCGACTCGGACAGCGCTACCAACACGGTGCAGCATCAGGTCGTCACCGGCGTGGTCGTGCCCCCGCCAGTCACCGGATATGCGTCGTTGCCGACACCCACTCGCATCTTGGACACTCGACCCGATGGCACGACCGTTGATGGCCAGTTTGCCGCAACCGGCATCAGGCCGATCGGCTCGACCCTGGAGCTGACAGTCGCCGGGCGCGCCGGAATTCCCAGCGACGCAACCTCGGTGGTGTTGAACATCACGGTGACCGAGGCGCAGGGTGCGGGCTTCATCACCGCGTTCCCGTGCGGCGCCGAGCGACCAACCGCGTCAAACCTCAACTACGTGGCCGGCAAGAGCGTGCCCAACCTGGTGACCGCCAAGATCGGCGCCGGCGGCGCGGTGTGCCTTTTCAACAGCAACACGACACACATGATCGTCGACGTGGCCGGCTACTTCCCGGGCGTCGATGCGTTGACGCCGTTGGCCGCGCCCGCCCGCCTGTTGGACACGCGCAGCGATGGCGTGACCGCGGATGGGGTGTCGGTGGCTGAAGGCATCCGAGGCGCCGGCACGGTGCAGGTGCTGCAGGTGGCCGGTCGGGCCGGTGTGCCTGCCGGCGTGTCGTCGGCGGTGCTGAACGTGACCGTCGACCAACCCGAGACAGCGGGATTCATCACGGTGTACCCGTGCGACGCGTCGCTGCCGACCGCGTCGAACGTCAACTACGTCGCCGGACAAACAGTGCCCAATGCTGCAATCGCCAGGCTGAGTGCAGCGGGCACCGTGTGTCTGTACACGTCGGCCACCACGCATCTGATCGTCGATGTCAGCGGCTACTTCGCAACGGCGAACGTGGTCGTGTCCCTGGCTGCGCCAGCACGGCTGCTGGACACCCGGTCCGACGGTGCCACCGTCGATGGGGCGTTCAGGGGCGGCGGCCTGCGGCCCACAGGCGGAACGCTGCAGCTGATCGTGAACGGACGCGCCGGCATTCCGCCGGATGCTTCAGCTGTCATCTTGAACGTCACTGTCGACCAACCACAGCTGCCGGGATTCGTCACCGTCTACCCGCCCGAGGGTGGGCGGCCGAACGCGTCGAACCTCAACTACATCGCCGGCCAGACGGTGCCGAACGCTGTCATCGCCCGAGTGGGATCGGGTGGCACCTTGTGTTTGTTCAGCAGCGGAGCCACGCACCTGGTCGTCGATGTCTCGGGCTACATCATCGGCCCGCCGCCCGTCGATGCCGGAGTCGCCTGCCCTTCCGACCCGTGACCTGAGCGGTTGCGGCAGGCGCGCTGTTCGCGGACGAGTCGAGTTCGTCCCCTTGCAGGCGGGCGATCAGTTCCTGCTTCAATGCAGGACGCGTCCAGAGGCGCCAGTGTTCGACCAAGACGGACCGAAGCGGAAAGGGTGAGTGCTCGATGACCGAGATGCGCTTGATTGCCGAGGGCCTTCGCTTTCCGGAGGGGCCGATCGCGGTCAGTGATGGCAGTGTGATCGTGGTCGAGATCCAGTCGGGCACGCTGACTCGCGTGGGCGTCGATGGCAGTCTGACCGAGGTGGCCAACACCGGCGGTGGTCCCAACGGGGCAGCAGTCGGCCCCGATGGAGCGATCTACGTGTGCAACAACGGCGGGTTCGAGTGGGCCGAGATCGATGGCATGGTCTCGCCCGGCCCCGAACCACAGGACTACAGCGGTGGCCGGATCCAGCGCGTGGACGTGCAAACGGGCGTGGTCGAAGACGTGTACACCGAGTGCGCCGGCAACCCGTTGCGTGGGCCGAACGACATCGTCTTCGACGATCAGGGCGGCTTCTACTTCACCGATTTGGGCAAGGGCCGGGCGCGCACCGTCGACCGTGCAGGCATCTACTACGCACAGGCCGATGGCTCGCAGATCACCGAGCTGGTCTACGGGTTGGACCACACCAACGGGATTGCGCTGTCACCCGACGGCACCCGGTTGTACGCGGTCGAGACCATCACCAGCCGGCTGTGGTACTGGGACATCGAGAGCCCCGGCAAGCTGGCTGCGCCCAGGACGCCATACGCATCGGGCGATGTGCTGGCCAACCTGCCCGGTTGGCAGCTGGTCGACTCGATCGCGGTCGACAGCGAGGGCAACATCTGCGTTGCCACGTTGATGACCGGTGCGATCAGCGTCTTCAGCCCCGCCGGTGCACTGCTGAACCAGTTCACGGTGCCAGAAAAGGACATCTGGGTCACCAACATCTGCTTCGGTGGGCCCGATCTGCGCACCGCCTACATCACGTCGTCGGGATTGGGCCGGTTGTACGCAATGGAATGGCACTGCCCAGGACTGAAGCTGCACCACAACCTGTGACCTGAACGTGGACGACCCGGCCAGATCGCCGTCGGTGTGCGGTCATGCGCCCGAGGGCACGCCGTCGAGCTCGATCCGCTCGTGCTGGGTGGCGGCGAACGACTGCACCGGGCGCAGCTGGCCGGTGCGCAGGAATCGCCACCCCAGCATGACAACCGCGAACGTCGCCGCCAACAAACCGGCAGCGATGGCATCGAGCCAGTAGTGGTTGCCAGTGGCCACGATCGCGAACAACGTCAACAGCGGGTGGAGCAAAACGATGGTGCTGCGCCCAGCGCGTTTGATGGCGATGACGCCGGATGCCAGCATCAGCGCCCAGCCGAAGTGCAGCGAGGGCATGGCCGCGAACTGGTTGGCAACTGACCGTCGAGGATCGGCCGCATAGACCCGTGGGCCGAACTCCTGCAAGGTATCGACGAAGCCGCCACTCATGCGCGGCGGCGCGAGCGGAAACCCCACGTGGATGGCCAGTGCCGCCAGCGTGACCAGTGCGAACCACGTGCGGATGAAGCTGTAGGCAGCGAAGTGGCGGAAGTACACCCACACCAGGAAAACGATGGTGATGGGGAAGTGCACCGACACGTAGTAGCGGTTCAGGACATCGACCACGACTCGGCTGCCCAGCGCCCACTGCTGCACAGTCTGTTCGCCGAAGATGCCCAGCGCGCGTTCGAAATCGATGACGCGTCGGGCGTTGCTCATGGCCTGACGGTTCTCGTCGCGGGTGAACAGGCGGCACCAGCGGTAGGTGAAAAAGCCAGCGGTGACGATGACGAGCTCGATGGCCACGGCACTGACGCGACGATGGACGCTGGTGCTGGTAGCGGGTTCCATCGCCGAGGTATTCACGGAGGGAACCGTAGTCAAACGGGCGAAATCGAGACCGCTCTCAACGCGTCAACGTGCCATGTGGCACGGCTTGGACCACCGACCCGCTGCGCCAGCCTCCTGGCGATGGTGCCTGTCTGGCCGTGCGAACATCGACCCGTAATGTACGGCGGCGACCGCCACGACGTCAGCACGCGGATACAAGGGGAACGGCAATGGATCAGGAGCGTTTCGAGATCGGCAAGCAAGCGAGAGGAAAGGTGCTGGGCGACGAGTTCGTCATGCGCGCGCTCTCGACCGCGGATTCGTTCAACCTCGAGTTCCAACAGATGGTGACCGAGTACTGCTGGGGCGAGATCTGGGGGCGCACCGTGCTGTCCGACAAGCAGCGCAGCCTGAACAACCTGTGCATCCTGGCTGCGCTCAACCGCTCGCACGAGTTCAAGGTGCACTTCAAAGGCGCCATCGGCAACGGGGCCACACTGGACGAACTGCGCGACACGCTGATGCAGATCGCCGTGTACGTGGGCATACCCGCCGGGGTCGAAGCCTTCCGGTTGGGTCGCGAAGTGTTGGAGGCCGAAGGGATCGTGCCCCCGCCGGCCGCGACATCGTGATGAGCCCGATCGACCCCCCTTTTCGCGCCGATCACGTCGGCAGCCTGCTCCGTCCGCCCGAGGTGCTGGCAGCCCGACATCAGTGCGCCGACGGGCAGATCAGCGCCGTGCAACTGCGCCACGTCGAGGACGTCGCCATCGCCCACGCTGTGGGAAAAATGGAGAGCCTGGGCATGCGCAGCATCACCGACGGCGAGTTCCGGCGGGCATGGTTCCATCTGGACTTCCTGCAGCAACTCGACGGGGTCGCTGTGACCGGCAACATCGCGTCAAGCTCCGACTCGGCATCCACGGTGCACATGACACCACCCAAGTTGTCGGTCGTGGGGCCGCTACGGCATGTGCGCGACATCCAGGTGGACGACTACAAGTACCTGGCGTCGGTCACGACCCAGACCCCCAAGGTCTCGATTCCCTCGCCCACCATGGTGCACTTCCGCGGCGGGCGCGCGGCCATCGACCTGGACGCCTACCCAGATCTCGACCAGTTCTTCGCCGATCTCGCGGCGTGCTATCGGTCCGAGATCGCTGCCCTGTACGAGGCCGGTTGTCGGTACCTGCAGCTGGACGACACCAACCTGGCGTACCTGTGCGATTCGGCCATGCGCGCCGGTGCGGTCGAGCGCGGCGACGACCCCAACGAGTTGCCGCACGCCTACGCCGAACTGATCAACGCCTGCATCGCCGATCGTCCCGACGATCTGACGGTGGGCATCCACCTGTGTCGCGGCAACTACCGCAGCACGTGGTTCGCCGAAGGGGGATACGAGCCGGTGGCCGAGGAGTTGTTCACTGAGCTCGACGTGGATGCCTACTTCCTGGAGTACGACGACGAACGCTCTGGCGACTTCGCCCCGCTGCGATTCGTCCCCGACAACAAGACGGTGGTGCTGGGCCTGATCACCAGCAAGCGAGCCGAGCTCGAACCGATCGACGAACTGGCGGCCCGTGTCGGTGAGGCCGCGCACTACGTGCCGATGGAACAACTGTGCCTCAGCCCCCAGTGCGGGTTCAGCAGCACCGTCGAGGGGAACGCCCTCACGGCCGATCAACAATGGGCGAAGGTCGCCCACGTCATCGATACGGCAGCGCGCCTCTGGGCCTGACGGCGACCGATCAGCCGGCGATCTTGGGCGCGTGGTGTGCCACGATCCGATCGACGGCAGCAGCCGCAAGCGCTGTTGTCTCTGCCGACTCGTGATCGCCCACGTTTCGAAGCATCGCCGCGGCGTCAACCTCCATCGACTGCAAGCTGGCCAACGTGGCCTCGACCGCCGCAGCGCCGGTCAGGAAGACCACCGGTACAGCGAACCACTCGACGTGCCAGCCGCCCAGACCGCGCTCGAGTTCGATCGAGGGCGCTGTCGACAGAGTCCCGACCGCGCCGATGCAGGCATGCGCCGCGGCGATGGCGCGCACCGAGTCGAACGGGTTGCGCTTGCCGGCCATGCTGGACGAGCCACCCGAACGAACGCGGATCTCGTTGATCTCGGTCGAGTACAACAGGGCGATGTCGGTGGCGATCTTCGACATGCACGCCGACAGTCGCCCGACCAGATCGCACACCTCGGTGATCCGCCGTCGGTCGTCGTGCCACGACGTAATCGGGTTGTGCAGCCCGAGGCGATCGGCGAAGCGGGCGCTGACGTCGAGCCCGCCCGGGCCGAGGCCGTCCAGCGTTCCGACCAGCCCGCCCAGCTGGATGCAGCACGCTGACGGCGCTTGTGCAAGCTGGAAGAGCAGCTCGGCCACGGGATCGAGCCACTGCGCCACCCGGAGCCCGAACGTCGTGGGCCGGGCATGCTGCATGAATGTGCGCCCGATCATGGGCGTCGATCGGTGTTCGGTCGCAAGCTGGGCGAGCCGCCGCGCGAGCGGCTGCAGGTCGGCCTCGATGGCCACCAGACCTGCCCGGATCTGCAGCTGCAGCGCAGTGTCGATAATGTCCTGGCTGGTCGACCCGTAGCCGTTGTTCAGTGAGGTCGCGGCTGCCGGCGACAGGTGTGCGGCGAGTGCGGCGCGCAACGCCAGCACCGGCGTGCCCACCTGCCAACCGTCGGCCAGAACTTGGCCTGCGTCGACCTCGACCGACGCGCATGCCGAGGCGATCTCTTCGGCTACTGCGGCCGTCTCGAGCCCAATGTCGGCGCACGACAGCGCCAGCGCCGCGTGCACCCGCAACATCGCCCGCACATGAGCGGATGGCGAGAAGCAGGCAGACATGGCCGGGGTGCTGAACCCTGGATCGATGAGGGCGTCGCCACGACTCATAGGTCGAAGAAGACGGTCTCGTCGTCGCCCTGGAAGTTGATATCGAACAAGTACACCGGTGCATCACCCTCGCCCCCGGGAGTTGTCAGCGTCGCGATCAGTGTGTGGCGGCGGGCGGGCGGCACCATCGACAGAATCAAGTCGCCCGCGTGTTGTTCGACATCGTCGGAGAAGTAGACCCGCGTGAACGATGGCATCAACATGCCACGGGCTTGCACGACCACGTTGAGATGCGGGGCCTGCATGCCACCGTTCGGATCGGGTACTGCACCCGGCTTGATGGTGTCGAACGTCCACAGCCCCGTCTGGAAGGCGGTCGCCGCAGCCCCGGAGCCGGTGAAGCCGTCATCGAGCGGCAACTCGTCGCGCGTGTCCACCGGGTGCCGGTACCGGCCGGCGGCGTTGGCCTGCCATACGTCGATCAGCGCGTCGTCGATGGGGTTGCGGTCACCGTCGAACACATGACCTTCGACCCGGATCCTGGTGCCGGGCACCCCCGGCCCGGCCACGATGCTCTGACCCTCCTGCCCCAGAACGATGGTGAAGTACGGGCCGACGGTCTGCGAAGGGGTGATGCCCAACGGCGGCATCAGTGACCTGCGGCAGGGCTGTGGGCGTGGGCGTCGCTCGGCGTCGCTGCCGGACCGTTCAGCACGATGTCGAATCGGTAACCGAGCGCAAAGTTCTCCTCGGTCACGTCGTGCGCGTACAGGGCAACCAAACGGTGGCGAGAGTGAGCGGCCACCGAGTTGAAGATGGGATCGAGCGCCAACAGCGGATCGCCCTCGAAGTAGAACTGCGTGACCAACCGTGCCGGCCAGGCTGTGCCGAATAGCGACAGGTGGATGTGCGCCGGACGCCAGGCGTTGGGATGGTTGCCCCACGGATATGGCCCGGGTCTGATGGTCAGGAACCGGTACTCGCCGGCAGCGTCGGTGATGCAGCGTCCGGCGCCAAGGAAGTTGGGGTCGAGTGGAGCCGGAAACGCGGTCTCGCGAAAATGTCGGTATCGACCACACGCGTTGGCCTGCCAGATCTCGATGAGTGCACCCGGAATCGGTGTGCCATGCACGTCGGTGACGCGCCCGACCACGCTGGTTCGCGAGCCGATCGCTTCGCTTCCAGTGCCGGCGTTGGTGGTCAGGTCGGCGTCGGCGTCGGTCACTTCCAACCATCCGGCGGTGGGATCGTGGGCGTTCGACCCCGGGTTGGGGCCGGTCAGCTCGCTCAACGTGTGGGTGATCGAGATCATCGGGTTGGTGCGGGCGCGCTTGGCAGTGGATCTGTAGGCGGGGTACGAGAACGGCGGATGGTCCTCGTACATCTTCGCCTCGAAGGCTTCACTCGCTCGGGTCATGCTGCCTCCTGCCCACCGGACTGGCACACTAGGCCGTGCGCCAGCGGGCCCAATCCATCTGCACCAACTCGCCGGTGACGAACTACGTGATCCACGTGCTGCCACGCATCGCCGAGGTGAACCCGGTCGAGGGCTACGTCCTGAACGACGCGACGGCGGTTCCACGCAGACCTTGACAGTGGACGAATGCAGTCCTTATCATGTTCGTATTGCGACGATGTGTTCACATGTCGCACAAATCGAGATCCGGGGGGCTCGCCGATGACTGAGTACGTCACCAAGTTCGGATCGTTGTCCGACTTCACCAAGGGCAACATCGATGTCATCCACGACAACCCCAAGAACTACGCGTTCTCGAACATCTTCGAGGTCGCCTCGAATGCGCGTCCGTGGGAGAAGGTGGCGGTCGGCAAGAACATGGAGTACGTGCTCGAAGCCATACGGGCCGAGGGAACCAGCGAGTGGCGCACCTGCGCCCACGACGAGTTTCCACTGTGCATGGACGGCGAAGTCACCATCGAGTTGGTGAAGCTCGATGCTCCGGCAGTTCCTGCCGACAAGCAGGGTTCGGTGGCGCTCGTCGGCCGGCCGGCGGGCAAGCCGATGGGCCACATCCAGCTGCGCCTCGGGCACATGGCATTGTTGCCGGCCAATGCCGCGTATCGATTCCAAGCCGATCGGCCCAGCGTGATCCTGCTGCAGACCATCATCGGCGACGACACCGTGCAGCGGTGGGGCGAGATCTGCCTCCGCTAGGCCTGCGCGACGGCATTCACATGCGCTCACCCACGCCCCGTCAACTTCTCAGGCGCAAGGAAACTCGATGAGCAACAACGACAGCACCGCAGTTCTGGCATCGGACCCCAACCACGAGGGGTACCGTCAGTTCACACTCGGCAAGTTTGATTTCCGTCGCGACGAGTACTTCGCGTACGTCACGTGGCCCACGGGCGACCACACGATGAGCGTCGATGATTTCCTCCGCGCCATGCAGCGCGACGTTGCCTGGGATTTCTTCTACGGCACCGTGAACTTCGACGCAGTGGTCGGCACGGTGAACCACTACGGCAC
>JANNFQ010000264.1:0-3090 GCA_031380045.1 Acidimicrobiaceae bacterium | reverse complement strand
CAGCGACGCCAGCGCCGACACCACCAGCTGACGAACGAAGTCGGGCGGCGCAGTCTGGCGGGAGATGAACCGGCGATAGAACAGCGGCCCCACCAGCATGCTGACGATGGTGTCGATGTCGATGTCGGCCGGAAGTTCGTGCTCGTCGATGGCTTGCTGTAGTCGCGTCTGCATCGCGACGCGGCGCCGCGCCGCGAACTCTCTGGCCAACACCCGTCCGCGATCAGTGCGCTCGGCGACCTCGATCATCGCTGGGATGAGGGCTGCGAACTCGTCGCTGAAGAGCGAGGCGGCGAAGTCGAGCAGCCAGCGCTCGATGTCGGCTACGACACCGTGTTCGGTGGGGATCTGCTGAGGGCGCTTCAACGATTCGAACGCAGCGAACAGCAAGCTCTCGAGATCGTCGAACTGTCGGTACAGCGTGGTCTTGGCGACGCCACTGCGAGCTGCGATCGACTCGATCGTCACCCGGCCGGCACCCACTTCGCGGATCAACTCCAGCGCAGCATCGATGGCGCGCTGTTGCGAGCGCACCGCGCGAGGGTCCGAGCGGTCAGAGATCGGGTTGCGCATACCAGCTACCTTCGACGAATTCAGAACGCACGATGCCACTGCGGAGTGACGGCATTGCCATGGCGCCTCCAGTTGGCCACGCGACCGTAGCGAAACCACGTTCGAGTGACAACGGTCGCGAGTCACACCGATCGATCGCAGATTGCCCATCTACGCTGGCGAGCGATGCGCAGCCACGTTGCCCAAGTGAACATCGCCGCCCTCCGCGCGCCGCTCGAACACAACTTGATCACCGACTTTCGCGAAGGGCTCGACCCCGTGAACGCGGCCGGCGAGGCATCGCCGGGTTTCGTGTGGCGGCTGCAGACCGACGACGGCGATGCAACCTCGATCCGAGTGTCGGACGATCCGCTCAGCATCGTCAATCTCACCGTGTGGCAGTCCGTCGATGCGCTGCGCCAGTTCGCGTACGGCGGGTTGCACCGCGACTTCTTGCGTCGTCGCAACGAATGGTTCAGCGACGTCGGTCGGCGCATCGCGGTGTGGCGAGTACCCGAAGGTTTGTTGCCAACGGTGGATGACGCGTTGCGTCGCCTGGCCTTCATCGACCAGTTCGGCGAGTCGCCGTACGCGTATCACTCGGTTGCCTCCAGCCGCTCGGCCGACCGCCCAGAACTTGTGTTGGCCGAGCATCCGTTGGACGCCACTGAGTCGCTGCAGCTCATCGCCGAACTGAACACCGAACTGTTGGCGACCAGTGCCTCCGAAGAACGCCACTTCTTCGCGCTCGACGCCAGCCAAGTCGCCGCCGGATCGGGCCAGTTCGTGGTGGCGTGGCTGGATGGCCAGCCGGTCGCGTGCGGCGCGTTCCGGTTTATCGGCGATGGCACCGCCGAGGTCAAGCGCATGTTCGTGCGCCCCACCGCTCGGGGGCACAAGATCGGCGCAGCAATCCTGCACGAGCTCGAGACCCGGGCCATCGCCGCGGGCGCCACCCGTCTGGCGCTCGAAACCGGGGCCCGACTGGCCCCGGCATTGGCGTTGTACGACAAGGCCGGCTTCACCCCGTGCGGGTGCTGGGGCGACTACGCCGAAGCCGTCGACAGCGTGTGCTTCGAGAAGCGAATCACCTGATGGCCACCGATTGCCCCGCCACCATCGGCGAGTCCTAACCTGACGCGCGTGCTGGCCGTCATTCCCGTTCGCAGTGGTGTGCTGCCGGCTGGCGCCGCCGAAACTTCTGCCGAGTGCCAGCACCGGGCGATCGTCATCGGCAGCGGCACAGCCGATGCCGCAACCGAACTGGGCGGAGCCGTTGCGGCATACGAGGCCGGCGAGTACCGACCTGCAGCTTGGGCAACGGCTCTGGCACCACTGCTGGCCGACGAGGCGATCATCGTGTTGCCCGCTTCACCCGACGGTCGCGACCTGGCGCCGCGACTTGCCGCCGCACTCGACCGACCCTTGTTCGCCGGCGCCATGCAGGTTTCGACCGCGTGGGTCACCGTCGCTCGAGGCGGGGGCACGACCATGTCCACCGTTCCGACCCCTTCGGCGTGCGTCGTCACGTTGCAAGTGGGTGTCCGCGGCGTCGAGACCATCACACCCCCGTTGGAACTGAACCATGTCACCCGGCAACTGGATCTCGACGGTGCGGTCCGCGATGCGCAGGTCATTCAGATCCTGCCTCCCGATGCGGCCACCATCGACCTGGCCGAGGCACCGCGCATCGTCGGTGGCGGTGCCGGGCTGAGCGGGCCCGAACAGTTCCAGCAGCTGGGCCAGCTGGGTTACGTCTTGAGCGCCAGTGTGGGCGCCACCCGGGTCATCACCGACCGTGGCTGGATCGGCCACGAACGGCAGATCGGCACCACTGGCGTGGTCGTCGATCCAGACCTGTACATCGCCTTCGGCGTCAGCGGCGCGGTGCAGCACACCAGCGGGCTGGGCACACCCGATCACATCATCAGCGTCAACGTCGATGCCCACTGTCCGATGATGCAGTTGGCCGACCTCGCCGTCGTCGCCGATGCAAATGCCGTGCTGGACGAACTGCTGCAGTTGATGACCCATCCGGCCCCTGTCGCTGATCCGGTCTCCGGTCATGGCTGAGCCCGATGTCGATGTCGTCATCGTGGGGGCGGGCCCCGCCGGTACGTGCGCGGCCATCGTCCTGGCCCGCGCCGGTCGACGAGTCGTGGTGCTGGAACGAGGTCCCTTCGCGGGCAGCAAGAACATGTACGGCGGGGTGGTGTACCCGCGCATCCTGGATCAGTTGATCCCGCAGTGGTGGGACGAAGCACCGGTGCAACGATGGATCACGCGCCGCTCCACCATGGTGCTGACCGAGACGCAGGCAGTCAGCGTCGACTTTCGCAACGACGCATGGGGGGCGCCGCCGTACAACGGGGCCACCGCGTACCGTCCCGACTTCGATCACTGGTTGGCGGGTCATGCCGAAGCCGCCGGGGCCCAGGTTTTGTGCAGCACCACGGTCACCGGGCTGCTGCGCGACGCAGCGGGTCGGGTGTGCGGCGTTCGCACCGATCGCCCCGACGGCGACCTGACCGCCCGCGT
>JANNFQ010000160.1:0-1649 GCA_031380045.1 Acidimicrobiaceae bacterium | reverse complement strand
GAGTATCGGCGCGATGCGGGCCAATGGCGCTTTGCTCGGCGTCGCCTGGAAGTCATCGATCGCAGCTGACGCTGACGGCGCGTGCTGGTTCGAGCGGCGGCGCAACCTCCGCGTGCACGATCATCTCGACCGGACCACCTCCAGGCTCAGCCAGTTCGCCAGCGCATTGAGCTCGGCGTTCACTGCGGCTGTCATGGCGCGAGTGAACGCCACGTCGCGGTGCACTGCATGTACCTGCAGGTGTCCGGCCCTGCGGTCGGCGATGGCATCCACCTTCCCGATCAGTCGGTCGTCATGCAGGACGGGCAGCGCAAAGTACCCCCAACGTCGTTTGTCCTTCGGCTTGTACATCTCGAGGGTGTATTCGAAGTCGAACAGGTCCATGGCGCGGGTTCGGTCGTGGATCAACCGGTCGAACGGCGACAGCAGCGCCGTCCGTCCCTCGAAACCGGCGACCGACGCCTGTGGGTCCACCCGCCACAGGCCAGACGTACCGTCGATCTCGACCGAGATGCCGGCATCACCGACCACCTGCGGCCTGGCCACGCCCAGAGCACGCAACCACAGTTGGTCGCGTATTCTACGCCCCTCATCGGGCGCCATCTCGGTCACGTCCGGCGGGTAGATCCGTTCAGCCAGGTCCCACAGGCGTTGACGGCCCTGTCGACCTGCGACCGCCACCTCGCCGCGCCCCGACAGGAACTCCAGCATCTGGGTGACGTTGCGGTCATTCGTCCATCCTGTGGACTGCCATGACATCTCGGCCGTGTCGGGGATGTCACGTGATGCCAACGGCCCCGACGTGCGCAACAGGTCCAGCACCCGCTGACGGAACCCGTCGTTGGCAGCCAGCCAGTCACGATGACGCGTCCAGCTGGACTGCCCCGCCAGGCCCATGTCAGCCATATACAGGCCCAGGCTTGCCATCGGCCGGACCGTCACGATGATCGGCTCGGTGGGCACCACCTGCCCGCGATACTCGAACAGGGTGCGGTCATGCTCGAGCGCCTGCCGCAACTGAGCCGGCTGGTAGCCGCTTCCGAGGCGCGTCCAGGCAACCAGGTCGGCACTCGGCGCAATCGCGGCCGTCGGATCCAGCTGTAGGAACGTCAGCCGATCGATCATCGACAGCAGGTCCTGGGGTCGCGCAGCGTCCAACAACTGCGCCCTGACGGCTATCCGGCGAGCCTCGTCGCGTGTGAGTCGACGCATGGGGCACGACTCTAGAACGGGCGGCCGCCGCAACGACGGCCGCCGGTAGGCCCACAGGTCAATAGATTGCGTGACATGACGCAGTCACGGTTCTCGTTCACCGCCACCGTGTGGGAGCACGACGGGCAGAGTGCGTGGCACTTCTGCAGCCTGCCCGAGAAACAGGCCGACGACATCGAGGAGATGTTCGGCCAGCGAGCGCGAGGCTTCGGATCAATTCGGGTCGAGGTCACGATCGGCGCGACCGTATGGAGAACATCGCTTTTCCCCGACACCAAGCGCGGCACGTATGTGCTGCCGGTGAAGAAGGCGGTTCGTCTGGCAGAGCGACTGACCGTCGGCGGCGACGCCGCACTCGACCTCGGTGTCCTCGAATGACTGGGCAGCACCCAGCATGAGTCGGCTGTTCATCGCGGGGTGGCCGCCCGCGGAGGTGG
>JANNFQ010000094.1:0-3729 GCA_031380045.1 Acidimicrobiaceae bacterium | reverse complement strand
CGACCGGTCGTTCACCGCCCTCGATGCACTATGGCCGGCGGTCGCGGTGGTCGACGACCAGGCAGTCATCGTTCACACCAACACGGCCTGGACCACGTTCTCTGACCTGAACGGTGGCCACGCCAGTTCGAATGCGTGTGGCGTCAACTACATCGATGTCTGCGAGCAGTCGGGGGCGCGTTTCGTAGCCCATGGTTTGCGCAGCGTGCTGTCGCACGAGTGCTCGCACTTCGACGTGAACTACGCGTCTCCTTCGCCGTTGGAGGATCGCTGGTTCATGTTGAACGCATCGCCGATCGACGGCGGCGGGGCGCTGATCAGTCACTCGAACATCACCGGACAGATGTTGGTCGACGATCGATCACACCTGACGTCCGATGACGACATGTTGACGGGGTTGCCGCTGCTGTCCAGTGGACTGCTGTTGCTCGACAGCGCCCTGTCCGAGACGTCTGACACCGGTATCCGGGTGATGGTGGCGACCATTCGGTTGACGCAGCTTCCCGACCTGACGCTGTCGCATGGTCGCCTTGCACGTGACGAGGTGCTGGTCCAGGTCGCGGCCCGGGCCCAACGCCTGTTGCGCTCGGGCGACTTCCTGGTCCGTTCGGGCCCGGGGGCGTTCCTGTTGGTGGCGCGTCAGGTCGACGACCGCGACGGAGACCAGCTGCTGGAGGAACTGGGGCAGGTGATGGAGCATCCGCTGCAGGTCGGCCCGCACCAGCTCCGTGCGACGGCCGCGCTCGAGGTGGTGACCAGCAGCGCAATGTCGACCGGCGAGGCGCTGCTGCAACATCGGCACGATCGAGGACGTGGCCTCACCCGAGGACCGATCGCCATCGCGACGGCACTGCAGTCCGAGCGACCACCGCGTCCGATGGACCGCGACGAGATCCACGAGGCCCTCGTCGGCTCTCCCCTGCCGATGCTGGTGATCAGCCTGCCCGACCAACGAGTTCGTGCCGCCAACCGTGCGGCCGCCGAGCTGTTGGGTCTGACTGCAGACGCGCTGGTCAGTCGCCATGCCAAGGATCTTCTGCAGCCCGAGGACCGCAGCAAGAGCACGGTGGATCTGTCGGCTTTGGCGGCCGGCGCGCTGGATTCATATCGCGCCCGACGCACCCTGGTAGGAGCCAATGGGCCGGTCGAAGCATGGATCTGGGTTCGTGCGATCCCTCGGCGCACCGGCTCGATGGCCCTCGTGCTGGTGCTGCCCGCCGACCACGATGACGAGTTCCAGTTGCCGATGCGAGCACTGATGGGCCCATTGTCGGTCGATCTGGCGGCCGGCACGATGGATCGATCCGGCACCGTCGTCACCATCGCGCGCGCGAATCCGGGTGTGCTGCGGATTCAGCGTGACGGCGATTTCGGAACCAGGCATCTGGCCGCTCACGTGCATCCACAGGATCAACCACTGCTGAACGCGACCCTCGAACAGTTCCGTACCGGGCATCACGACGTGGTCATCGTGGTGCGCATCCGTCACGCTCACCGAGGCTGGGTGACCAGTGACTGCCACTTGTTCGCCACCGGTGACGACGACAACGGTGAGCCCATCGGGTTCGTGTTGGCCGAGACCACGGCGGGCGCTCCCACCACGGGTCGCGTCGCCCAGCTGGAACAGCACCTCACCCGCATTGCCGCCGAAGCTCGGGCAGCCGGCCTCGCTTCCGATCCAGTGATCCCACCTGCGTTGCGAGCTGCCGTCGACCTCGATCGGCTGACCCCGCGTCAACGCGAGATCGTCGAACGGCTGCTGGCCGGTCAGCGAGTTCCTACCATCGCTGCGGCGCTGTACGTCAGCCGGTCAACGGTGCGCAACCACTTGGCGGGTGTGTATCGCGCCTTCGAGGTGCACTCGCAAGCCGACCTCATCGAACTGCTGCGCACCGCCTGAGTGAACTGTTCGCACGGCGTCAGCACACAGTCGCCTGCTGGGACGAGCAGCAGCGATAGCGTTTGTGACGGTGAAGAAGCAGACCGTCGAAGAACGTCGAGCCGAGATCCTCGAGGTCACATGCCTGGTGGTCATCGAGCGCGGGTTCGCCGGCACCCGCATCAGCGATGTGGCCAAGCGGCTCGAGGTGTCCAGCAGCCTGATCCACTATCACTTCGACTCGAAAGAGCAGTTGCTCGCTGAAGCGTTCGCGCACTACGCGCGCAACGACCTGGCCGAGATGGAAGGCGAGATCGCAGCCGCGCCCACAGCGCTGGCACAACTCGATCGGATCATCCAGAACTACGTGCCAGAGGGCAGCGACGACGTCGAGTGGATGCTGTGGATCGACGGATGGGGCGAGGCCCTGCGGAATCCGATGATGAAGAAGATCAGCCAAGAGCTCGACGAGCAGACCTCTGATCTGTTGCAGCGGGTCGTGCAGGCAGGCGTCGATTCCGGCGAGTTCATCTGCTCGTCCCCGGCGGCCACTGCCATGCGGTTGACGGCCCTGGTCGACGGCCTGGCTGTGCAGTTCGCTGCGCACGACGGGATGATGGATCGCAATCAGCTGATCGACCACGTGCGCACGGTTGCCGCAGCCGAGGTCGGGCTGACGTTGAGCCACTTCGACGGCGTACCCACCCAGAAGGCAACGTCCGTTCGCTCAGCGCCGGGTGCCGCCACCGACGCAGCGCTCCGCCAGTTGGTGGCCCGGTACTGCGATGCCGTCGTCCGCCGCGACAGCGAGGCGTTCGCCAGTGCGTGGACCGAGGACGGTGTGTGGGACCGCGGCGGCCAGCCGGCCACCGGTCGTCAACAGATCCACGACGCGTTCACCGCGGTGGTACGTCCGCTCACCTGGATCGTGCAAAGCCCAGCGGTGTGTGTCTTCGAGGTCGACGAGGCGTCGGGCACCGGCAGCGGCCGAGTGACCTTCGACGAGCGGTTCCAGCGTCGCCGAGGTGGGCCGGGCGCCCTGCTGGGCACGTATCACGACGAGTATCGGCGCGATGCGGGCCAATGGCGCTTTGCTCGGCGTCGCCTGGAAGTCATCGATCGCAGCTGACGCTGACGGCGCGTGCTGGTTCGAGCGGCGGCGCAACCTCCGCGTGCACGATCATCTCGATCGGACCACCTCCAGGCCCAGGCAACCAGGTCAGCACTCGGCGCAATCGCGGCCGTGGGATCCAGCTGAAGAAACGTCAGACGATCGATCATCGACAGCAGGTCCCGGGGTCGCCGCCGGTAGGCCCACAGTTCAATAGATTGCGAGACATGACGCAGTCACGGTTCTCGTTCACCGCCACGGTGTGGGAGCACGACGGGCAGGGTGCATGGCACTTCGTCAGCCTGCCCGAGCAACAGGCCGACGACATCGAGGAGATGTTCGGCCAGCGAGCGCGAGGCTTCGGATCAATTCGGGTCGAGGTCACGATCGGCGCGACCGTATGGAGGACATCGCTGTTCCCCGACACCAAGCGCGGCACGTATGTGCTGCCGGTGAAGAAGGCGGTTCGTCTGGCAGAGCGACTGACCGTCGGCGGCGACGCCGCAATCGACCTCGTTGTCCTCGAATGACTGGGCAGCACCCAGCATGAGTCGGCTGTTCATCGCGGTGTGGCCGCCCGAGAAGGTGGTCGCCGAGCTGACGACGCTGCGTCGGAAGGACCAACGAGGTGTCCGTTTCGTGCATCCCGACAACTGGCACATCACCTTGCGCTTCCTCGGCGATGTCGACCGTCGCGACGTGATCGATGCGCTGGACGGCATCTCCTTCAGTCCAGCGC
>JANNFQ010000038.1:0-8058 GCA_031380045.1 Acidimicrobiaceae bacterium | reverse complement strand
AACGGACGCCGGCCGTTGCACAGCGGCGCCAGAACGGGCATCATGTGCAGGTGTCCGCCAGGGAGAAGATGCGGTTTCTGACTGGCGGGAATCGGGACCATCACCTCAACGATGCGTCAGCGGCCGTAGACCAGTGTTCGCACCGTGGCACCCGGCCGCTTTCCAGCTCCCACTCCCAGAACCGTCCGTGAACAAGCGCAACCTGGTCCGTCGGATCCCGGTGCTCGGCGGCGTGGCCACCACCCTCGACCACTACGAGTCGGAGTTGGCGAAGATGACGGAGGTGAACACCGCCCGCAGCGCGCAGATAGACGCCCTCGCCCGCGAACAGGGCACGCTGCGCTCCGAGATCCAGGCGCTCGCCGCCGACAACGACCGCCTGCGTCGGTATCTCAACGGCCTGGCATTCTCGCCGGATTCCGCCGAGGGTGCCGACGACGGGTGGCCGCTGCCGTCGGCCAGCCTGCGGTTCCTCGTGGCCGGCACCGACGACCTCGGGGTGTTCCTTCAGCTCGGCAGGAACGGGGCGGAGCTGGTGCAGCAGATGCCTGGCCGACACGGCCGGGAACTCACCGAAGTGGGCCGCGTCCTCGACTTCGGCTGCGGATGCGGCAGAGTGGTGAGACACCTTGCAGCCGCCGGCGCCGAGATCTACGGCTGCGACCCCAACCCCCACGCCATCCGATGGTGTGAGACCCACCTGTCATTCGGTCAGTACGAAGTCACCTCCCTGACACCTCCCCTGCCGTACCCGGATGCACACTTCGGGCTGGTGTACGCCTTCTCTGTGTTCACCCACCTGCCAGTCGACCTCCAGCGCGCGTGGATGGACGAGATGCGACGGGTGATCGCTCCGGGCGGATTTCTCCTGTTCAGCGCGCACGGTGATTCGTCCATCGCGCCGTTGACCGCGGATGAGCGCATCGACTACGACGCCGGCAAGGTCGTCGTGCGGTTGGGCGAACGCGCCGGGGCCAACGAGTGCGCAGCGTTCCATCCACCTGCGTACGTACGGTCGGTGCTGGCCGCCGGCTGGGACGTCGTCGAACATGCACCCGCCGGAGCCACCGGCAACCCGTCGCAAGACGCTTACTTGCTGCGCTGCATCAGGTGACATCAACGACGGCAGCAGGACCGTCCAGAACTGCCGGCGATCGCGGGTACGCGGTTCAGGTTGTCACCACAAGGTTCAGGCCCTCGACAAGCTCACCGAGTCCTCGCGCGCGATCGATCGTCTCCGACTGATCGGCGCACGACTCGCCGTACGGTACGGACAATGACCATCACTCGATCGGCTCGCGTCCGCTCCGCTGCACGGCTCGTCCTCGGCGGCGCGCTCATCATCGCCGGGATCGGCCACCTCACGTTTGCCCGCATCGACTTCCAGGCTCAGGTGCCCGATTGGGTCGGGATCGACAAGAACGCCGTGGTCATCTTGTCCGGCCTCGTCGAGATCGCACTCGGTTCGGCGTTGATCGTCGTCCGCCGGCGCCGTTCCCTACTCGGCCTCGCCGCGGGCCTCTTCTTCATCGCAGTGTTCCCAGGCAACATCAGCCAGTTCATCGACGGCCACGATGCGTTCGGCTTGAACTCCAACAGCGACAGGCGCAACCGCCTGTTCTTCCAGCCCGTGCTCGTCGCATGGGCCTGGTGGTCCACCAACGCAGTTGCACTCCTCCCCCGGGACCGCGAGAAGTCGCGTTGAGTCGGAAGAGGGCGAGCCAAGGCTTACAGAGTGCCGTCGGAGCAGAGGCAGATCGGGTGACCTTCAGGGTCGAGCATGACGCGCACATCTGTCTGGGGCCGGCCGAGGGGCATCCCTCTTCGGGGTGAACGGGTGCAGCACCGTCGAATGCGCAGGCACGCCCAGCACGGTCATGCGGTCGTGTTGCATCCGCAGATCGGCGACCAACGGCTCGGCCGCAGGGACAACCACGACCAACGCCGTTCGACGAATCGCGTTCATGCGCCGATCGTCAGCCGCATCAGATCGTGGGCGACGTGCAGCGGCCCCCGCCATCCACCCGACCTGGCCTCGTCGATGTACTGCTGTTCGTGACGAGACGTCGCCGGCGCCGGCAGCAGATGGGTCAGCACCAGCGCTCCCACCTGCGTCGCGCTGGCCAGTGCGCCAACCGAGACCGCCCCCGCATTCCACGCCAACATCTCGTCAGATGCGGCGGCAGTCAGGACGGTCTCGTGCACGACACCATGTCGGTTGACGCGACGAAGTCGTGCACCAGGATGGCGGGCCGCGACGGCGCGCCTGCGTCGGCCTGCGCGTGGAAGCAGTCGTCTTCGAAAGCGTCCAGACAGCGAGCTGCGAAGCGAGACGATGCGCCCTGCGGAGCAATCACCGGCAACGGATCGATCGCACCGGCCACCCATCGGGTGATGGCCAACGTGGGTAGGTCGCTGAGGTGATCGGAGTGATGATGGGTGATGTACACGGCGACCAGATCGGTCAACCGCAGGCCTGCATCGATGGCCCGTTGCGTAGCGGCGCGTCCGTCGTCGATCATCACCCAGCGACCACTGTCGGCAACGATGGCCACCGCGGCACCGGCGCGACCGCGGTCGGGGTTCGGTGTTCCAGAACCCAGGATGACCAGGTCGGTCACGAGCCGAGCCCCGAACTGCCTACAAGCCCTTGAACGTCTCGTCCATCAGGTCGGCCAGCTCTTGGTCATGGATCGCCTTCGAACCCGTGGCCGGGCTGCCGCTTTCGACGCGGGCCACGTGACGCAGGTCGTAGCCGCGCTCTTTGATACGCCACGTGCGGGCCTCGACGAAGGTCCACGGGCCCATGTTCTCGGGTTCTTCCTGCAGCCACACCAGATCCTTGGCGTTGGGGTAGCGCTCGAGGATCTGTAGCAACTGCTCGACCGGGAACGGGTACAGCTGCTCGATGCGAATGACCGCCACCGGGGCTTGCCGCTTGTTGCGTTCGTTGAAAGCATCCCAGCAGACCTTGCCCGAGCAGAACACGATGCGCTGGATGGTCGAAGGATCGGTGACCGTGGGATCGTCGAGCACCTCGAGGAACGAACCGGACGTCAGCGAGTCGATGTGGCTCTGGACTTCCTTCATGCGCAGCGGCGACTTGGGAGCGAACACGACCAACGGCTTGCGCACATCGCGGCGCACCTGGCGGCGCAACAGGTGGAAGTACTGCGCCGACGTGGTGGCGTTGACCACCTGGATGTTGTCTTCGGCGCACAGCGTGAGGAAGCGCTCGATGCGGGCCGAGCTGTGCTCGGGGCCCTGGCCTTCGTAGCCGTGCGGCAACAACAGCACCAGGCCGTTCTCTTGGCCCCACTTGTCTTCGGCCGCAACCAGGTACTGGTCGATGATGATCTGGGCGCCGTTGATGAAGTCGCCGAACTGCGCTTCCCACACGACCAGTGCATCGGGGTTGGCGTGTGCGTAGCCGTACTCGTAGCCGAGCGCCGCGTATTCGCTGAGCAGCGAGTCGTACACCCAGAACAGCGCGTGCTCTTCGGGGAATTGCGCCAGCGGGACGAAGACGTTCTCGTTCTCGTAGTCGACCAGCGCGGCATGTCGATGGCTGAACGTGCCACGCCGCGTATCTTCGCCGGCCAGCCGAACCGGCGTGCCTTCCAGGATGAGCGAACCGATCGCGAAGGCCTCGGCCGTGGCCCAATCGACCATGCCTGTCTCGTCGTAGTGCTTGGCCCGCGCCGCGAACTGGCGACTCAACTTGGGATGGACCGTGAAGCCCTCGGGATAGTTGGTCAGCTGCGCGAAGACCTTGTCGAGCGTGGCTCGATCGACGCCCGTGTTGACGTGCGGCAGCACTCCCCTGGGCTTGGGCGGTTTGGCAGCACGCACCACCTCGGGCGCGTGTGCGCGAGTTTCGTCCAGTGCCAATTGCAGCTTCGACTGGAAGTCGTTCAGCGCGCCCTCGGCCTCGTCGAGGGTGATGTCGCCACGCTTCACCAACGTCTCGACGTACAGCTTGCGAACACTGCGCCGCTCGGCAATGGCCTTGTACATGAGCGGCTGCGTGTAGCTGGGATCGTCGCCCTCGTTGTGGCCATGGCGGCGATAGCACACCATGTCGATGACGACGTCTTTGTGGAACTCGGCACGGTACTCGTAGGCCAACCGGGCCACGCGCACACATGCCTCGGGATCATCGCCGTTCACGTGGAAGATGGGTGCCTGCACGGTCTTGGCAACATCGCTGCAGTACAGCGACGACCGCGCGTATTGCGGCGAGGTGGTGAACCCGATCTGGTTGTTGATGATGAGGTGGATGGTGCCACCGACGCGGTAGCCACTGATGTCGCTCATGGCCAGGCACTCGGCCACCAGGCCCTGGCCGGCGAACGCGGCGTCGCCGTGCAACAGCAGCGAGAGAGCGGGGAACGATCCGGGCGGATCGATCTGGTCTTGGCGAGCACGCACCATGCCCATGACGATGGGATCGACGGTCTCGAGGTGGCTGGGGTTGGCGGCCAACTCGATGCGGATGTCGGCGCCGCTGGGCGACTCGTACTTGCCGTGCGCACCCAGGTGGTACTTCACGTCACCACTGCCCTGCACCGACGAGGGATCGACGTAGCCCTCGAACTCTTTGAAGATCTGGTCGTAGCTCTTGCCGATCACGTTGGCCAGCACGCTGAGCCGGCCGCGGTGGGCCATGCCCATGACCGCCGAATCGAGGCCGCCGTCGGCAGCTTGCGACAAGATCTCGTCGAGGATGGGGATGGCGCTCTCGGCACCTTCCAGACCGAAGCGTTTGGTGCCGACGTACTTCGTGGCCAAGAACTTCTCGAATGCCTCGGCCGAGTTCAACCGCTCGAGGATGCGGTGCTTCTCGGTCTTGGAGAAATCGAAGTGCGCGCCTTCCAGCTTGCCCTGGATCCAGCGCTGCTCTTCGGTGTTCTGGATGTGCATGTACTCGACGCCGATGGTGCGGCAGTACGCATCGCGCAACACACCCAGCAGATCGCCCAGCGTCATCCGGTCGACACCACCGACGCCGCCGGTCAGGAACTCGCGATCGAGGTCCCAGATGGTCAGGCCGTAGGTGGCCGGGTCGAGCTCGAGCGGCAACTGCGGCTTGCGCCAACGCAGCGGATCGAGATCGGCGATGAGGTGGCCACGCACGCGGTGCACGCGGATGACCGTGGCGACCTGCATCTGCTTGTGCAGCATGCTGTCTTCGCGGTTGATCGGGTTGACGTCGGGCCGCCACTTGACGGCCTCGTACGGCACACCCAGGCTTTGGAACACGCCTTCGTAAAAGCCGTGCTCGCCCAACATCAACTCGTGGACCCGCTTCAGGAACATGCCGCTCTCGGCGCCCTGGATGATGCGGTGGTCATACGTGCTGGTGATGGTGACGACCTTGCTGACGCCGATGCTGCCGAGGGCGACATCGTCGGCGCCCTGGAACTCGGCCGGATAGTCGATGCTGCCGACCCCGACGATGACACCCTGCCCGGGCATGAGCCGCGGCACGCTCTGCACCGTGCCGATGGTGCCGGGGTTGGTCAAACTGATGGTGGCGCCCTGGAAGTCGGCGACCGAGACCTTGTTGGACTTCACCTTGCGGATGAGGTCCTCGTATGCGGCCAGGAAGCCACTGAAATCAAGCGTGTCGGCATCTCGCAACACCGGTACGACCAGCGTGCGCGAACCGTCGCTCTTGCCGACATCCACTGCCAGCCCCATGTTGACGTGAGGGTTGCGGATGAGCCGCGGCTTGCCGTCGGCGGCCTGGGCATAGCTGTTGTTCATGTTGGGCACCGCGTCGGCGATGGCTCGCACGATGGCGTATCCGATGAGGTGCGTGAAGCTGACCTTGCCCTGGCCGCTGCGACTGCGGTAGCCGTTGATGACCTTGCGGTTGACCTCGAGCAACTTCGCCGGCACGTTGCGGAAGCTGGTTGCGGTGGGCACCGAGAGGCTGCGTTCCATGTTGGCAGCGATGGCGACACCGGCACCACGGATGGGCTCGCCGATGTCGTCGGCGACGACCGGCGCTGTGGACGCGGTGGGCACAAGCGGAACGGACTGCGTCGTCACCGCAGCAGGCGCCGCTGGCGCGCTGGTGGCCGATGTGACCGCAGCGCTGCTGCCGTTCGACGCGGCATCCCCGTTCGATCCGGCACCGCTGGCCGCGGCGCCATTGCTCGTGGCAGAGGCCGAGCCTGCCTGCCCGGCACCGAAGGTCAGCGGCGCGCCACCTCGGTAATCGGAGAAGAACTCACGCCACGACTCGGAGACCGAGTCGGCGTCGGCCAGGAACTGGGCGTACATTTCGTCGACGAGCCATGAGTTCGCGCCGAAGTCGGGGCCCGCGTGATCGATCGCAGTCATCGCATTCGATGGTACTGCTTTGTCCTGCGTTCGCCCTGGAGTAAGCCAGCAAGATCGCAGCTTGTCAAGTTCGGCCACGGTGCCGAGGCCGAAGTCACAGAGAGAATCGGGCCGAGGACGTGATGTTTTCCGAAGCGAGTACTTCTATAATCCAGGCATGAAGATCCGTCTCGCCGTTCCCGCCATCGCTGCCGCTGCGCTCGCTCTCGCCGCCTGTGGTGGTGGCAGCAGCGACTCCGGTAGCACCGCCCCTCTGCCCGCCGACGCAGATGTCGTCGTCAAGGCTGTCGATCCGCTGGCTTGGGACAAGAAGGATTACACCGCCACCGCCGGCGACGTGGTGATCGCAGTGGAGAACGACTCAAGTCAGCCGCACAACCTGCGCATCGTCGACTCGTCAGACACCCAACTGCCGGGTGCGCTGGACATCCCCAGTCGCGGCGACGTCGCCAGCGAGACCACCACTCTGGTCGCAGGCAGCTACACGCTGATCTGCACCATCCCGGGCCACACCAACATGAAGGCCACCCTGACGGTCAGCTAGGTCCGGCAGCTGACCCGCCGTCGCGGCAGCCGAGAAACGAAACGAGCCGCCCCACGGGCGGCTCGTTCTAGTGATCGGGTGGAATCAGGGCTTCAAGAAGATCTCGGTGAGCAGCAGGAACACTGCCCACAAACCGAAGGCCGACACCAGCACGTTACGCACGCCCGGGCCGTCGTACATCATGTTGAGACCCTTGTTCGGCTGGGCCTTCCACGGCAGCAACTGCAATGCGTTCAGTTCCATGACCACGATGAGGATCAGCGAGATCAGCCAGAAGGGCCCCATCTTGCTGCCCGATAGGTCGGTGGCGAAGGCGTATGGCCCGTGGCTGGCGTAGACCATGAAGAACAGCATGGCGACCGAGAACACGACGTTCTGACGTGATGCCATGAATGCCTTGCGGCCGGCAGCTGCCGCATTCGGGTCGGCCTCGCCCCCCGCCAGCACGTTGGCCGCGTTGGCCAGCACGACCTTCTGGTTCCGCCAGATGACGCCCCACACGTTCAGCATCATGATGGTGCCGAGCAGCATGCCAACGCTGATGGCCAGCCCCTTGCCGCTCTTGCCGAAGCCTTCCGAGAAGTAGTCCTTCGACACGATGGTGATGAGGATGCCGGTGACGAACGTGCTGATGGCTGCCCATCGGAACCACCACAGCGCCTTGCGAGCGACCTTGTCGATGGCGATGTTGCGGGCCTTGCCCTCGTCGCCGAATGCGGCGAACGCCGGCACCTGGACGAAGTTGAAGTAGTACAGCAGGCCGATCCAGGTGATGCCGGCCAAGATGTGCAGCCAGCGGAATCCGAAGTTCCCAAGGTTGTTGCGACTGAAGAACCCGATGTAATCAGCAAGCACTTTCGGTACCCCCCTCTTTCCTAAATCCAGTGAGCGTGAACGTAGCACCAGCGTGACGCCAGATGCACGAATCATCGCCGCACCGCAACGGCGGGGCTGACATCGCCAGAGTCACGGGGGGTTGTCAAGGAAGCGGATCGACGCCGGCGATGCCCCCGTCGCTGACGTCGGCCGTCCACCGCTGCCCGTTCCACAGGCGTAGCTCGTGACGACGAGTTGGGTCTTGCGCCCAGCGCGAGCCCGTGGGCGGTGGAGGCAACGAGGCGCCGCTGCGGTCGCGGCGGGCGACGATGGCGAAGATGACACCG
>JANNFQ010000001.1:0-1849 GCA_031380045.1 Acidimicrobiaceae bacterium | reverse complement strand
CAGCGAGGGCGGGCTTGCTGTTGCGCTGACCGAGATGGCGCTCGGTGGTGCCTTGGGCATCGACATCCAGACGCTGCCGCACAGTGACCCCACGGTGTCGTTGTTCGCCGAGAGCATGGGCCGGTTCGTGTGCGAACTGTCCGCCACCGATGTCGATTGGTTGGCGGCCGAACTCGACGAGCCTGTCGTGCTGTTGGGTGTGGTCACCGACCAACCCATCGTCGACCTGCTGCACGCCCACGTCACCTTGGCCCAAGCCAGCAGCGCGTTCCGCGGCGAGGCGCAGCGATGACTTCACCGTCGGCACTGGTGCTCAGCGCACCGGGTACGAATCGCGATCACGACGTCGCGTTTGCGCTGCGGTTGGCCGGCGCCGACCCGACCATCGTCTCGTTGAACGAACTGGCCGAGCGCCCGCATCTGCTGGCCGACGCGCAGATGCTGGTCGCCGCTGGCGGGTTCAGTAACGCCGATGCATTGGGGGCCGGGCGCATGTTCGCCGTCTCGCTGCGACAGGCTGCCGGCGACGGCCTGCGTGAGTTCGTTGCCGCCGGCAAGCCGGTCATCGGCATCTGCAACGGGTTCCAGACCTTGGTGCGCGCCGGCCTGTTGCCCGGTGCACTGGGCCACAACGCCAGCGGCGGTTTTCAATGCGAGTGGGTCACGCTGCAACCGCAGCGCAGTCTCTGCATCTGGACTGCTGACATCGACGCGTTCGATTGCCCCATTGCCCACGGCGAGGGGCGCTTCGTGCATCCCGATGTCGAGGGCCTCGAGCGCAACGGACAGGTGGCGTTGCGGTACGCGTCGAACCCGAACGGCAGCAGCGCATCCATCGCCGGTGTGTGCGACCCGAGTGGTGTGGTGCTGGGTCTCATGCCGCATCCCGAGAACCATGTGGTCGCCCGCCAGCACCCGCAACACACCCGCGGCCACCGCGGATCGTTGGGGCTGCAGATCTTCGAGCGCGGGGTCGCTCACGCCCGGGGACGATGATGGAACCCACGCTGAACGACGTGCAACTGAACCTCCCCGATCGTCGGGCCGGCAAGGTCCGAGTGTCGTACCGCCTCTCCGACCAGCATCGGTTGTTCGTCACCACCGACCGGCTGTCCGCGTTCGACCGCATCATCACGACGATCCCGTCGAAGGGTCAGGTGTTGAACCAGCTGTCGGCGTGGTGGTTCGAGCAGACGAGATCCATCGTCGCCAACCATCTCATCGCCGTGCCAGACCCCAACCTCACCATCGGCCGCGCTGCCCTGCCGTTGCCGGTCGAGGTCGTGGTGCGCGGTCACATCACCGGTGTCACGTCCACGTCGCTGTGGCAGCAGTACGCCGATGGCGCTCGCACCATCTACGGCTACGACCTGCCCGACGGTCTCCGCAAGAACACCGCCCTGCCTATCACCATCGTCACGCCCACCACCAAGGCAGCCGACGGCGCCCACGACCAGCCGATCACCAATGCGCAGGTGGTCTCGACTGGTCTGGTCGACGACGCCATGTGGCAACAGGTGTGCGATGCCGCGCTGCGCGTGTTCGCCTTCGGCCAACAGGCCGCCGCTGCAGCCGGGCTGATCCTGGCCGACACCAAGTACGAGTTCGGTCTGGCTGCCGACACCGGCGAACTGTTGCTGATCGACGAGGTCCACACCCCCGACTCGTCGCGGTTCTGGGTGGCTGACTCGTACGAGTCGCGACTCGCGGCCGGCGACGAACCAGAGAGCCTGGACAAGGAGTTCGTGCGACGCGCGCTCATCGAGCTGGGCTATCGCGGCGAGGGGCCACCACCCGCTCTGCCCGACCAGGTTGTCGCCACCACGTCGGCGCGCTACATCTCTGCATA
>JANNFQ010000717.1:0-13249 GCA_031380045.1 Acidimicrobiaceae bacterium | reverse complement strand
CGCTCACGAACGATCTCCGATGACTTGAGTGACTCGAACGCCGTGGCGAAGTTGGCCCAACGTGACGGCGCCACGTTGCAGGCTTGCAGCGTGGCCGACAGCGATGGGTGATCGGCCAGCTGGCGGGCGACCTGCACCATGTCGGGGTGCTTCAGGAAAACGAGCCGGCGATTGCCGTAGTGATAGGCAAGCGCGCCGAACGGTTCGGGCCGCAGCGCCACCTGCGGATGCAGTTCCAGTGCCTGGTTCAGCACCGCGGCTTCAGTAGACGCCGCACATGCCATCGATCGAAATCTCTTCGACCAACAGGTCGTCGTCGACGACTGCCGGCGACTGGGTCTCGACGCCCTGCACATCGAACGCGTCGTGCAACTGGGCGTGGAGTTCGGTCTCGGTGACGCTGGGATTCTCCATAGCGCGAGAGCGTAGCGCCTGCGGCGAATTGACGCCGTTCCGGACCGATTCCTGCGGCCGGTAGTTTGGTCGATCCTGTGTCGCAGCCTGACCCCTTTCCCGAGCTCGACGACGAGCGCCTTCGACTGCAGTACTCGCGCGCCTGCCGCGACGCGATGATCGAACGGTTCTCGACGGTCGACCCCGATGCGTCGGCCGACGAGTTCACCAAGGAGTACATCGAGGTCACGGTCGGCGAGGCGCTGGAAGACCTGCGCACGCCAGGTGCCGGCGACTTCTTCGGCCGCATCACCGAAGACGTTCGCGCTGCGCACGGTGGGGGGCGAACCCGGGGCGACACCTGGTACATCGGTCGGCGGCACATCGAGGACGATCAGCACGAACCAGTGGTGGTCGACTGGCGAGCACCGATCGCTGCGCCTTTCTATCGCGCCACCGGCGTGGACCCGCTGGGTCTGGCCCATCGCCGACGCTTCACGCTGGCCGACGGTGACATCACGGCGTACCTCGACGAGCAGCTCGACGATCCTGATGCGGCCGGCGCGGCGACCGGCGTACCCGATCCGGTGTTGGCAGAGATCGGTGCGGCACGCACAGGTGCGATGCGCGAGATCGTCGCCACCATTCAGGCCGAGCAGGACGTGGTCATTCGCGCCCCGATCGATCAGTGTCTGGTGGTGCAGGGTGGCCCCGGCACGGGCAAGACCGCCGTCGGTCTGCACCGAGCGGCGTACCTGCTCTTCGAACACCGGCGTCGATTGGTTCGCGACGGGGTGTTGGTGGTGGGACCGAACAGGGTCTTCCTCGACTACATCGGCAACGTCCTGCCCTCGTTGGGTGAGCGCAGCGTGCAGCAGCGCACTGCACTGGATCTGTGCATCCCCCGACTGGACGCGGTCGAGGGCGTCGACACCGACGAGGCCCGACGGCACAAGGGTTCGCCGCAGATGCTGGCAGCACTGGAAGCCGCAGTGGTCAATCACATCACCGTGCCGACCGAGGCCGTACGTCAGCCTGCCGGGTCGCGCACGTTGGTGTTCGAACCCGACGAGATGGCCGGATGGATCGCCGCGGCGCTGGACGGTTCGCTGCCCGTCAACCGGCGCCGCGAATCGCTGCGACCGATCATCGATCGCGTGCTGCTGCAACGCACGGGAGCGGACGGGATGTACAGCAAGGTCGGCCAGCTGAAGGCGGTGCTGCAGAAGGCCTGGCCGGCCATGCAACCGGTCAAGCTCGTCGACCGTCTGTTGCTCGAGAACGGCTATGGCCCGGGCGGGAAACGGCGTCGCTGGACCGTCGCCGATCAACTCCTCGTCGACGAGGCCAACACGCTGTTGAACGGCACTCCGTTCACGTTCGGGCACGTCGTCATCGACGAGGCGCAAGACCACTCGGCCGTGGCGCTGCGTGTCATCGGTCGGCGCAGCCCCAGCGGGTCGATGACCGTGCTGGGCGATCTGGCCCAATCAACCACCCCTGCCGGCCAGCAGAGTTGGGACGAGGCATTGCGGCACCTGTCTCGCTCGGCAGGCTCGGTCGAGCGTTTGACCATCGGCTATCGCGTGCCTGGACCGATCTTGGAGGTGGCCAATCGTCTGCTGCAGTTGACCGCTGTGGACACCGTGGCCGGCACCAGCGTTCGCAACGAGGGCGAGCCGCCCTCGTTCAGGCTGGTCTCGACGGATTCGTTGGCCGCCGAGGTCGCCGCCGAGGTGCGCCTGGTTCGCCATCGCCACCACAACACCGGCATCGTTGCCCCCGAGCGACTGATCGGGGCGATCGGCGACGCGCTGGCTGCGATCGGCCTGCGAGCGACCGCCGAGGTGCAGCACCTCGCCCACGACCAGGTGCCGATCTTCGGCGCCGAAGCTGTGAAGGGTCTGGAGTTCGACGGTGTCGTCGTCGTCAATCCTCACGAGATCCTGGGCGATCAACCCGACCAGATCGCCCGCGGCGCGCGGCTGTTGTACGTGGCGCTGACACGGGCGGTGCAGACCGTGCACCTGGTGGCCGACGCACCGCTGCCCGCGGTGTTGGCCGACCACGGGCGCTGAGCCACCGTGATCCCGCGCGACTTCCGTGCGACGCTGGATCACGTGCGACCCCGAATCACGTGCGACTAGGCCCTGGAGCCGGCACACCGCTATCGTCCCGAACAGCACAGTCCGCGACCTGGGGGGTCACATCGTGAAGACCAAAGCAGCCGTTCTCTGGGAAGTCAACACGCCGTGGAGCGTCGAGGAGATCGAGCTCGATCCCCCGAAGGCAGGCGAAGTGTTGGTGAAGATCGCCGCCAGCGGCATGTGTCATAGCGACGAGCACCTCGTCACGGGCGACCTGCCATTCGAGTTGCCGATCATCGGCGGCCACGAAGGCGCCGGAGTGGTGCAAGAAGTGGGCGAGGGTGTCAGCTGGCTGGCGCCGGGCGATCACGTCGTCTTCGGTTTCATCCCGTCGTGCGGCCGCTGTGTCAGCTGCTCCACCGGTCACCAGAACCTGTGCGACCTGGGCGCGTTGATGGGCCTGGGCAAGCAGGTGACCGATGGAACCTCGCGTCATCACGCCAAGGGTTCCGATCTGGGCCTGATGTGTCTGCTGGGCACCTTCGCTCATCACACCGTCGTCAACGAGGCCAGCTGCATCAAGATCGACAAGGATGTCCCGCTCGACCGGGCCTGCCTGCTGGGCTGCGGCGTCGTCACCGGATGGGGCTCGGCCGTGTACGCCGCCGAGGTCAAGCCGGGCGACACGGTCGCCGTGGTGGGCGTTGGTGGTATCGGTGCCAATGCCATCCAGGGCGCCAAGCTGGCCGGCGCCAAGCGCATCATCGCCATCGATCCGGTCGAGTTCAAGCGTGAGAAGGCGATGGAGTTCGGCGCCACCCACACATTCAGTTCCATGGAAGAGGCGTTGCCGGGCATCACCGACCTCACCTGGGGCACCATGGCCAACAAGGTCATCATGACGATGGGCGTCGGTTCGGGCGAAGTCATCGGCGCGGCGATGGCGTTGGCATCGAAGCGTGGCCGCGTGGTCGTGACGAACATCCACCCTGCGCTCGAGTACTCGGCGTCGATGAGCCTGCTCGACCTGACGCTGATGGAGAAGCAGCTGGTCGGTTCGCTGTTCGGCTCGGGCAACCCACGCGCCGACATCCCCAAGCTGATCGGTCTGTACCGTGAAGGTCAACTGGACCTCGATGGTTTAGTGACCACCGAGTACACCCTCGACGGTGTGAACGACGGCTACGACGCGATGCGGGCAGGCACCAACATCCGCGGCGTCATGAAGTATGACTGAGCCTCAACGAACCGACTCGCCTCGAACCTGCTTGCCGGCCGGCTGAGATGGCTGACGGTTTGATCGAGCGCCTGCTGGGGCAGGTCGTGGGGCGTCGTCGAGAACTGGAGTTGGTGGTTGCCGCCCTGGCAGCCGACCGGCACATCGTGCTGGAGGGGCCGCCCGGCACCGGCAAGAGCACGCTGTTGCGCGCCGTTGCCCACGAGTTGGGCATCGGTTTCGAGTTCGTCGAAGGCAACGCCGAGCTCACACCCGCACGCCTGGTGGGCCACTTCGACCCGGCCCGAGTGCTCATCGACGGCTATGCCCCCGACGTGTTCGTCGATGGCCCGTTGATCGCCGCGATGACCAGCGGCGCGCTGCTGTACATCGAAGAGATCAACCGCATTCCCGAGGAAACCCTCAACGTCTTGATCACGGTGATGTCCGAGCAAGAGTTGCACGTGCCGCGTTTCGGCAAGGTGGCGTGCGCCCCCGGGTTCCGATTGGTAGCGGCGATGAACCCGTTCGACGCCGTGGGCACTGCCCGCATCAGCAGTGCGGTGTACGACCGAATGTGCCGGTTGTCGATGACCTACCAGAGCGCCACCGACGAGGTCGCGATCGTCGAACGGGGCCTGGAGGCGCATCGCAACGATCGCGCCGGCCCCACTGCGGTCGATGCGCGGTGGATCGGCCTGATCGTCGAGCTGGTCAGGCGTACCCGCGACCACGACGACCTACGGGTGGGCTCATCGGTGCGCGGTGCCCTCGATGCGGCGCTGGTGGCTGCCACCCTGGCCCAGCTGCGCGGTCTGCCGGTGGAGAACCCCAGCGTGGGGCTCGACGCTGCGATCGTGGCGTTGTCGGGACGGGTGCGCTTGCGCGAGGGATCTCAGCGCACCAGCGAGGGCATCATCACCGAGCTGTGGGAGGCCCTGTTCGGCCGTGTCACCGGCGATGGCGACGGTGATGGTGATGAGGGAAAAGATTCAGCCCCGATTGGGGCCACCAGCTCTCGCTGAAGCAGCCGCCGCGCGCCAAAGAGGGCGCCGAGGCCGATGAAGCTGTGGCCCAGGGTCAACGCAAGACGACGTCGCGGCGTGAACTGGCGCAGCAACCGAACTTCGAGCAGGTGTCGCCCGAGGTCGGCGAGCTCGACGAGGCAGCAGTCGACGAAGCGATGCAGGATGACCCCGATCAGACGATGGCGTTGCTGGCCGACCTGACCGCAGCCACCGACCCGAAGTTGCGCGAGCTGGCACGGCGGTTGGCAGGCCGGTTGTTCCTGGATGTCAGTCGTCGCGGCCCCAACCGCCCGCGTGGCATCGGCAAGATGGTCGAGATGCCGTACCGACCCGACAGGGGAGACTTGGACATCGACGCCAGCATCGACGCGATCGTCGATGCCGGTCGCGGCGGTTCGGCCATCGATCCCGAGCGACTGCGAGTTCGGGGCTGGGCAAAACCTGGCACGGCTCTGTGCCTGATGGTGGATCGCAGCGGGTCCATGGGCGGCAAGCCACTGGCCACCTCGGCCGTGGCCGCGGCCGCCGTGGCATGGCGGGCGCCGCGTGACTACAGCGTGGTCGCTTTTGGCAAGGACGTCGTCGTGGCCAAGAGCCAGGACGCCGAGAAGTCGAGCGAGCGAGTGGTCAACGACGTGCTGGCGCTGCGCGGCTTCGGCACCACCGATCTCACCTCGGCGCTGCGGACCGCGGCCGACCAGTTGTCGCGCAGTCGAGCGGGCCGAAAGGTGGGCATCTTGCTGAGCGACTGCCGGTCGACAGTCGACGGCGACTTCCTGGCCGCGGCAGCGGCCCTCGACGAGCTCGTCATCATCGCTCCGGAAGGCGACAGCGACGAGGCCGATGCCTTCGCCCGTCGGGTTGGCGCCAGGCTGGCCACGGCCTCGGGCCCGTCGTCGGTCGCGGAAGCACTGGCGCAGGTGCTCAGCTGACCTCTGGCGTCAGGCAGTGTTGCACGTCGCACAGAACGGGGCCTCGACTTGACGGGAACCGAGCCGAGATCGTGAACGTCAGAAGACCGATGAGCGCGCCGGAGTCCGCACAAAGGGTCCGCGCATCTGCGCGCTCACGCGAATCGGGACTGATCGGTTTGCGTGACCTCCCAAAGTCGCGGAGCGTTTGTGTGGTCTCGCAAATGCGGGTCCGCTGGGTCGGACTGGCCGTGGCAGCGTTCGTGGTGATCATCGGACTGACCACGGCCTGACCGCGGACCCGATCGTGCACCGATCGCCGGCATCGGGCACCACTCAAGTGCTCACGCCGGGAGGCCGAAGTTCTCTGTTGCATGAGTGTGCGCACCCGCGAGGGTGCGCGTCCAGCGAGACTGGTGCCGAATGACCGGACAACCGACGGGTGACACGGGTGGGCGACATCGATGGTCAGCGCCATTGGCCGCGTCGGTCGGCCTGGCGTACGTGGTCTGGCGGGCGTATGACACGCTCGACGGGGCTCGGCCGTGGTTGGCGATCTCAGCGTTGGTCGTCGAAGCAGCGGGCGTGGCGGGCACCACATCGTTGCTGCTGGCGTTGCGCCGTCCACGGCGACCCACACGGCGAGACATCGTGGCGGCCAGCACCGACCACACCCCGACGGCCATCGAGCGACTCGGTCCTGTCGATGTCGTGATCCGCTTCGACGGCCAGGCGGTCGGTCATCTGCACGCCACGTTGGCCGGCGTACGCCACATGTTCGACGTGCAGCGAATCGCCGTCGTCACCAGTCGCATCGAGGTCGCCACCAAGGCTGTCGGTGGCACTGGAGCAGTCGTGGTCGAGGCGGACCCGAACGATGCGACGCGGCTGAGGGCGGCCGCCGACTTCGGCCAGGCACCGTTCGTTGCCCTGTTCGACGCAGGTGATGTGCCGCAGCCTGGCTATACGGGCGCGCTGCGCAGCGAGTTCGCCGACCCGACCGTCGCGGTGGTGCAGGCCTGCCTGGCCCCTGATGGCGTCGACTCGGCAGAGCGCGACGCTCGCGGGCGGCATGAACTGCGGTTCGAGCGCGAGGTGCTGAACCCGTCGCTGGGCGCACGTCGCGGCGCAGTCCTGTTGGGCTCGGGGGCCATGATGCGCCGCACCACGTTGCGTGACGTCAGCGTGCCGCGCGGCGCGCGACGAAGCGCAGAACTGCGGTGGTCGATCAAGGTGCGCGCCGCCGGGTTGGCGCTGCTGGCGCCGGCTCGGCCGATCGTGTCGGCGGCATCCGTGAACACCGATCACGCAGTTGGCGTGGCCCGACGGGGTGAGGTGCGGGCCGTAGTGGCCACGATGCTGTCGCGCCACGATCCGCTGTGGAGCGTTCGGCTGACCCTGTCGCATCGGTCGGGATACTTGGCGTGGATGGTGCGTCCGCTCTCGGGTCTGCGGCGGCTGGCCTTCCTGGGTGTGCTGCTGGCGTGCATCGTGACCGGTTCGTCGCCGGTGCGACCGCAATCGTCGGCGTGGATCGTCGCTGGTCTGTGGGCGGGATGGTTCGTCCTGCAGGGTCTGGCGGTTCAGCAGTGCAGCGACGGCGTGTTGCAGATCGGCGATCGGGCCAGGTGGTCGATGCGGACGATGGGCGCCTCGATCGCCGCGCTGTTCGGCGCCGGACGCCCGGCGGCCGGGCCCGCCGATGCGCCCATGGATGCCGGTCGCGATGGCAGTTGGCGCGGTGCTGGGCCCAATCCGTTCTTGGTGGTCGCATTGTTCGGCATCGCCACGATCGCCTTGGCCATGTGCGTGGATCGATGGCGCCACTTCTTGCCCGACGCGATGACAGACGACGTCGACGATTGGACCAAGGCGGGCGTCGCGGTCGTGATGGTGTGGACGGTCGCGGTGATGTTGGACGTCATGCGCTGCTTGGTGGGTGGCCCACAGCTGCGGGCCCACCAACGGCTGCGAGTGCGTCTGGACGCGACGGTCGACGGCAATGCCGCGCGGATGATGAACCTGTCGCCGCGTGGTGCCAGCGTCAGCTTCGATGATGACGCCGATCTGATCGTGGGCGATCAGGTGACCATGCAGTTCCTGGTGCCTACGGGCTCGGGCACCAACGCCGAGGTCGCCACCATCGCCACGGTCCGTTCGGCGCGAGTCGATGTGACCGACCGTGGTCCGACCCTGGTGTGCGGGGTCGAGTTCGGTGCAATGGACAGAGTGTCGGCTGACGCACTGTTCGCGTTCTGCTCGGTGGTGCAGCCCGACGGCCTGGTGTTGGAGGGTCCAGCCGAGCAACAGTTGGCGGCGGAACTGGTTGCGGGACCGGTGCTGCCGCAACGACTGACCGGGGTTCGGTTGCTCGGCCTGCTGGCACTGGTGGGCATCGGTGCGACGATGATGCCGCCATACGGCGAGAGCGCGGCCGTTGATGACGCAGATCCGCACTCGTCGATCACAGTGCGGCTGGTGAACTCACGAACCGGTGAGGGTGTCGAGGGCGCCGGGATCAGTGTCACCTGCGTTGCCTCTGCCCGGGTCGTGGACGATGGCGACCAGATCGGCGAGGTCGAGCGGGCGGCAGTGGACACCACTCGAGCGCAGTTGCTGGCACGTGTGGCACGTGCCGCCGAGGACGCAGCGGAACGCGATCTTCGTCGCGAGACACCGCCGTCGAAGCAGGCCGAGCAGCACGCTCGCTGGCTGGCCGACCAACAAGGGCCTCCGGCGGGCACACCGAGTTCGAGCACGTCGCAGTTCGTCGCCAGCGCAGCGGGATGGCATCGCATGCCGGCCGTTGCCATCGGCGAGTCGACGCCGATCGTCGCCACCGACGCCGGCGACGGCACGTACGTGGTTAATGACCTTCCGGGCTGGCCCTGCCGGGTGGAGGCAACGGGCATACCCGCCGGATACGTGGCCGCTGCCATCGGTCCTGCCGCGGGCGACCTGGTGCAGTTCGCCGACGGTGGTGACATCGTGCGCATGGCCGTCGTGCCTGGCGCGGTGGCAACTGATCCGGTCATCGAGATCGGCGATCGGGTGTGGGTCGATGCCGATGGCGATGGATTGCAAGGGCCATCCGAGCCGGGTCTGGAAGGGGTGACCGTCACGTTGACGGCCGATGGCAGCGAACACGCGGTGGTCACCGACCAGAGCGGCGGCTTTCGATTCTCGAACGACTCGAACGGCATCAGCGGGGTCGGGGTCGCCGCCGGCATCACCGAGTTGCGAGTTGGGGCGACCGTGCAGATCCAGGCGCCGCCAACGTTGGACCTCGGTACCGAGACGTTCCACCTCACTGCGGTTGGCGCCGGTAGCGCGACCACCCCGACTGCACCGCCGACGCCGACTGCATCGCCGACCGCGACCGTGACGCCGATCGCACCGGTCGTAACGCCGACGACGGCCGTGACGCCGACGACGGATGGCGGGGCGCTGGTTCCGCGCCCGACCATCGATTCGTCGGTCGATCCCGGCACTGGCCAGTACACCTTCTCCATTCAGAGCGCGGCGGGTGGGCTGATCGATCACAGCATCGACATCGGGTACACGCAGGCGCATGCACTTGGCGATCGCGTGTGGCTGGACGCCGACAACGACGGACTGATGAGCTCGGGCGAGCAAGGCATCGACGGCGTGACGGTGCTGCTGTACGTCGACCAAGCGGGCGACGGTATGCCCGACGGTCTGGCGGTCGATGCGCAGATCACCACCGAGGGTGGGTTCTACGATTTCGAAGGACTGCCCGCCGGCGGGTACGTGGTCGAGGTGCATCCACCCGACGGCATGGTCAGTTCCACCGGTTCGATCGGGCGCAGCGACGGCCCGTACGAACCCGCCGGCGGCAGTCAGACCAGCACCGCCGCCATCACCGCCACCGCCACCGCCACCACCGCCGCCGCCACCACCGCCGCTGTCACCGATGTCAGTGACGACGGAACCATGTTGGCGACGGGCGTCATCCGCTCGACGGCGATCACCCTGGGGTCGACCGGTGCGTCGAGCTCGGCGGGCGACTCGACGGTCGATTTCGGGCTGTTCCCCGCGCGCTCGATCGACGACGCTGTCTGGCTGGACGAGGATGGCGACGGCGTGCTGTCGCCCGACGAACCGGGTCTGGCCGGTGTGCCGATGGTGTTGCTGCGGGGCGACGAGGTGTTGGCGATCACCTCGACAGATGCCGAGGGTGACTTCGTGTTCCCGAACCTGACACTGGGCGAGTACACCGTCCAGATCCACGCGCCGCCCGGACTTCGGCCGATCGATGCACTGCCGCCGCTCACCGACGAAGGCGAGTTGATCGGCGATCCCCAGGCCGCGCCCGATCCGTCGACCGCTGGCTCGGAACCCGGTACCGACGCGGCGACGGTCACGACACTCGACCCAGCGCTGGACGCCCTGGACGGCACGATCGATGGGGTGTTCAACGGCGTGATCGAGGGCTCGGCCGCCAACACTGCACCTGCCGAGACCACGACCACCAACGATCCCGATGATCCGTCGGTCGACGAACCCGAGTTGACCGTCCAACCGACGGCCGCTGCACCGGCCGACGATCCAGCGTTCGAAGTGGTGGAGGTCAGCGTGGCGCCCGACTGGGCCGGGGCCGACGCCGGTCGCGCACTGCAGCGGTTCGGTCTGTGGGCGCCGCGCAGCATCGGCCACATGGTGTGGGAAGACGCCGACGACGATGGTGCCATCGATGCGGGCGAGGCGGGCATTCCTGGCATCGAAGTCAGGTTGCTCGAGGGTGATCGCGTGGTGGCCCGGACCCTGTCGGCTGTGGACGGCACCTACCGTTTCGTCGATCTGCCGGAGGGCACGTATCGGATCTCGGTGGATCTGCCCGCCACGTGGCGCACATCGTCGATCGGATGGGACGACCCGATCGCGGCTGTGACCGGTATCGACAACGGTCTGCCCACACGTGCCACCAAGCGAGCGGTCGGGCCGCCGATTCGTATCGGTCGGGTCGATGTGAATGCTCGTCAATCGTTCGAACACGCCAACATCGGCATGTTCCAACCCCGCCCGACGGTGGCGCTGGCGGCATCGGTTCGCGGATGTGCGCCGTCGTCGGCCACCGGCGCCGATGGCCAGCGCGGCACCTGCATCGGCACGGAGAGCCAAGCTGCGCCACCCGCGCCGACAGGTGGCGAGCCGACGACAGGTGGCGAGCCGGGCGGCCCGTCGACCGACCCGGCAGCGGCGACGGTCAGCGACAACAATCCGATCGTCGTCGCCGGGTCGACCATCACGTTCGACTATCTCGTCAGCAACACCGGCAATGTTCCCATGAGCGGGCTGACCGTTGCCGACGATGTCGTCACTGCTGACGACATCGACTGCAACGGTTCGGCCGACGGCAACGGACAACCGTTGCTGTTGGAGGTCGGCCACTCGGTGACGTGCACGACAGCGGGCCGGGTCACCGCCGGCCAGGGTCGACGCACGGCCACGGTCACGGCGTCGGCCGAGTCGGCCCCTGGCACGGTGGCCGAGATCCAGCCCGTCGCCGATACCACCTACTGGTTCGGATCTGCACCCGGGCTGACGACCCGTACCTTCGTGACGACCGTGTCGCCCGGGGTCGATGCGAATGGCGACGGCGAGCTCGATGCCGCGCCCACACGGCAAGTGAGTTCGGTGGACGATGCCGATCGGCCGGCCGCCGATGCCACCGCCGTCCACGTGGTTGCCGACGGTACCAAGGTGTGGTGGGTCTACGAGGTACACAACACGGGCGCGGTGCCGCTGTCGGAAGTGAACGTCATCGATCAGCAGCGTGGGCCGATCTGTGGGGGCCTGGTGCTGGCGCCCGGCGAGCATCGCTTCTGTGTCGCACCGGCCACGTTGACCCGCGCCGGAAGCGACAGCGGCCGCCACCGCGCGTTGTCCAGTGTGACGGCAGTGGACGGCAGCGATCCGTCGAAGCGCGTGCCCGTCGGCCCGGTGGGCGACGCGGCGCATGCCTTCGTGGTGAGGCCACAGCTCGAGGTCGCCGTCTCGATCGACGGAACGCCTGCACCGCCGACATCGCTCGGCGTCGTCAGTGGTGCCACGGTCGAGTTGTCCTATTCGATCACGAACTCCGGGGATGTTGCGTACGAGTTCGTCGCGTTGTCCGACGCATTCACCGGGTTGATCGACTGCCCCGAACTGAACGTTGGCCGCGGTGGGCTGGAGCCCGGCGAGACCGTCATCTGTACGGTGCGCCGCCAACTCCAGGCCGCACCGCCCGCCGCCAACACGGAGCAACCCGACGCGACCGATACGGCCGAAGGACTGCCGTTGACGGTCGAGACATTGGTTCGTGCCGAAGGTCAGCCCGCTGCGGTCGAGGGCGGAACCCTCGCCACCGTGATCGTGGAGACGACGTGGTCGTACACCGCCTCGTCGCTCGCAGCCGGCGATGAGGCGTTCGTGGACACCGACGGCGATGCCCAGCGTGACCCCGACGAGGCGCCGATGGCCGATGTCGAGGTGCGCCTGTTGGACGACACGCAACAGGTCGTCGTGACGGGTACCACCGATGTCGATGGGCGCTGGGGCTTCACCTCGTTGCCGCCTGGCGTGTACTCGATCGAGTACGTGGTGCCCGATGGTTTCGCAGTGGCGATGTCGGCCCCGAGTGGCATTCGCATCGTGCAGCCCGACCCCGACACAGGAACCGTGGTCACCGACCCGGTGCTCATCGATGATCCATCCGATGTGCCGTCGTGGCCGTTGGCATTGGTGCAGCTCGCTTCGATCAGCGACGACGTCTGGTTGGACTCTGACGCCGATGGTCTGCGTGGCCCATCAGAGCCGGGTGTCAGCAGCGTGTCGGTCTCCATCGTCGATGCCGGCGGCGCCACCGTCGGCAGAACCGCCACCGACACCGTCGGACGCTGGTCGTTCGAGGCCCTACCGCCTGGTGCATACACCGTCAGCGTGGTGGCGCCCGATGGCTACCGCGTGCACCGATTGGGCGCCGACGCCGCGGTGACGCAAACCGTTTCGCTGCAGTTGGTCAGTCCGGGCATCGACTCGACAGGCACAGTGGGAGTGTGGATAACGCCGGTGTCGCGCATCGAGGACCGAGTGTGGAACGATGCCGACGGCGATGGTGCGTTGGCCGACGGCGAGCGCGGCAGGGCGCGGGTCATCGTCACGCTGGTTCGGGTCGAAGCCGGCGTCGGGGCGGGTGGCACTGACGGTGGCGATGACGGTGTCGCCGTGCCCGTCGCCGTCACCACGACCGACTCGATCGGTCGATTCGCCTTCCAGGCCGTACCGCCGGGCGACTACGTGGTTGCGCTGGGTGCGGTGGTCGAGGGCACGCCGATCGCCTCGCTGCTCACCGTCGAGCCAGACGGAGCGGCAACAAACGCATCCGTAGCGACATCGACTTCGACATCAGCCGCGGCAGCCGAGCCGGCACTGCGCACGGGGGCGTCGGCACGTGCTGTGACCGTGAATGGGTCGCCGTCGATCTCACCCGACCTGTCACTTGCGGTCACGCCCGCCAATCGCGCCCGCATCGCGCCGGGTCGCGCGCTGATCGAGCCTCCGTCGCTGCTCGACCCCGCCGACCTGGTGCCCACGACCGGCGCCGAATGG
>JANNFQ010000715.1:0-2988 GCA_031380045.1 Acidimicrobiaceae bacterium | reverse complement strand
GCCTGTGCGAGCTCGCCCAGTTCCTCGGCCAACCAGGCCACCGTTGCCGGCACGCCTCGCTCTCGATCGCGCTGGCCATAGGTTGCTTCGATCACTGCTTGTAACTGGGCCAGGTCCATGGTGCGACGGTACTGGTGTGCCTACGCCTGACACGCCCAAAGCGAGCAGTGCGACCAGCGGTGCGACGAAAGTGCATGGCGCTGCCGTGCTCGTCGCGCTAGTACGTCAGCAATGATCCATGTCGACGGTCTGGTGAAGGTGTTCTCCGTGCCCGTCCGCGAGGCGGGTCTGGGTGCGTCGATTCGCAGCCTGGTGCACCGACGTGTGCGCGAGGTACGCGCGGTCGATGGCATTTCGTTCGATGTCGCGCCGGGCGAGGTGGTCGGCTTCCTCGGGCCCAACGGCGCCGGCAAGACGACCACGTTGAAGATGCTGTCGGGCTTGCTGCAGCCCAGTAGCGGTGTGGCCACCGTGCTGGGCCATGTGCCGTCAAAACGTGAGGCTGCCTTGCTCGGCCGGTTGACGCTGGTGATGGGCAACCGCAACCAGTTGCAGTGGGACTTGCCGGCCATGGATTCGTACGAGCTGAACCGGGCCATCTACCGCATCCCGCGCGCCGAGTTCGTGGCCATGCGCGACGAGCTGATCGAGTTGCTGGACGTCGGCGATCTGGTCGACAAGCCGGTGCGCAACCTGTCGCTCGGCGAACGGATGAAGATGGAGATCGCCGGCTCGTTGCTGCACCGGCCCGCCGTGTTGTTCCTGGACGAGCCGACGATCGGCTTGGACATCACCATGCAGAAGCGCATCCGCGCGTTCGTCGCCGACTACAACCAGCGCTACGGCGCCACGGTCATTTTGACCAGTCATTACATGGCCGACGTGCAGGCCCTGTGCAAGCGGGTCATCGTCATCCACCACGGTCGCGTCCTGTTCGACGGCGAGCTGTCGGCGCTGTCGGCGAAGTTCGCTGCGACCAAGACCATCGTCGTCTCGCTGGATCTGGCGGTCGACCGACGCCCCGACCTCGGCCGGTACGGCGAGGTCGTCTCGGTTGACGGCGATTCGATCTCGCTGCGCGTCGCTCGGGCCGATGTTGCCTCGACCACAGCGCGGCTGCTGGCCGATCAACCCGTACTGGACTTGACCATCGCCGACCCGCCGATCGACGACGTCATCGAGCGTGTCTTCGCCGGTGGTGCGACCGATGAACCAGTCGCTCAAGTGACCGATGAATGAGTCGCTGAAGTCCCCGAAGTCGGCGTCGTCGCCCGCTCCCGTGCTCGAGGGGCGCGCTCGGTCGATGATCTCGCTGTACCTGGCGCTCATCAAGACCGCGATGCAGACGCAGTTCCAGTACCGCGCCGCCAACTACTTCTACATGATCGGCATGGTGGTCGAGCCCACCATCTACCTGGTCGTGTGGCGCACGATCGCCAACACCAGCGGCGGTTCGGTCGAGGGATACACGGCCGGCACCTTCGCCGCGTACTACATCGTGTGGACGCTGGTCAGGAACATGAACATCGTCTTCACACCGTTCGGCTGGGAGACCCGCATCCGCGAGGGTGAGCTGTCGGGGCACCTGCTGCGGCCGGTGCACCCGATCCACTACGACCTCGGGTCGTTCGCCGGGTGGAAGGTCATCGTGATCGTGTTCTGGATCCCGATCGCAGTCGTGCTGTCCATCGCGTTCCGTCCCACCCTCGACCCGAGCGTGCAGCAGTGCGTCGTGTTCTTCATCGCCATCTGGGGCGCCTATCTCATCCGCTCGATGTTGCTGTGGGTTCTCGGCATGATCACCTTCTGGACCACACGTGTCAGTGCGTTGTTCGAGGCGTACTTCATGGCCGAGCTGCTGCTGTCGGGTCGGCTGGTGCCGATGACGCTGATGCCGGGATGGGTCCAGGCGCTCAGCTGGTTCCTGCCGTTCAGGTGGACCTTCGGCTTCCCCATCACTGCTCTCGTCGGCCCGGTGTCGAACCAGGAGCTGATCGTCGGTGTGTTGGCCCAGGTCGGCTGGGTGGTGGCCGGCGCAGTGTTGGTGAAGGTGGTGTGGCGCCGAGGCGTGCGCAGGTTCTCGGCGGTGGGCGGATGATGCCGACGCCGTCGCCCCGCCGCGCCAACGGTGCGCGGCTGGCCGGTTCGTTCCTGCGCGTCAGCGCGATGAACGAGATGCAGTACCGCGCCAACTTCCTGTTGCAGTTGCTGCAGTCCATGTTGACCCTGGGCGCTGGTCTGGTGGGCCTGGCCGTGGTGTTCGGACGCACGAGCAACCTGGCCGGCTGGAGTCGCCCGCAGCTGCTGGCCGTGATGGGCGTGTTCACCATGGTCGGCGGCATCATCCGCACCTTCGTGCAACCCAACATGCAACGACTGGTCGAAGACATCCAGCGCGGCACGCTGGACTACGCGCTGACCAAGCCTGTCGATGCGCAGACATTGGTCAGCGTGCGCCAGGTGTCGATCTGGCAAGGCGTCGACATCGTCGCCGGCATGATCGTGCTGATCGTGGCCTTGGTGCAGATGGACGACGGCTCCGACCCGATCAGACGCACCCTGTCGTTCATCGGGCTGCTGCTGTTGGGGTCGTGGTGCATCTACTGCTTCTGGCTCATGCTGGCCGCGTCGGCGTTCTGGCTGACGCGGGTCGACGAGATGCAGGAACTGTTCCAGGGCCTGTACCGATCGGGCCAGTATCCGGTGGGCATCTACCCGCCGTGGATGCGATACGGCCTGACGTTCCTGATTCCCATCGGCTTCGCGGTCACCGTGCCGTCAGAAGCCGTGACTGGTCGGTTGACAGGTGGCACCGTGGTGGTCGCAGTGGCAGTCGCAGTCTTCTTGGGTGTCGTCAGCCGCTGGCTGTGGGCGCAGGGTCTGCGCCGCTACGGCGGTGCCTCGGCCTGACCGACGGCTGCCGTCGTGCGGCAACCCGGTGCACCTGAGCCCGGTCGATGCCGAGCCTGGAAGGTCTGGCGATAATGG
>JANNFQ010000704.1:0-1567 GCA_031380045.1 Acidimicrobiaceae bacterium | reverse complement strand
TCACCTGCACGACGTCCGCCTCGTCGTCTTCCGCGGGGCTCACCGGTGCGTTGACAGTCTGCACGTTGGTGATCAGCACGTGCTGGAACTCCAGCCGGCTCATGTTCGGCGACTTCTTGGGCGTGTCGGCCGTGGCGTCTGCATCCTCAGTACCCGAGTCGGTCGTCGTGTTCGAAGCCTCCCCCACTTCGTTCAGCTCGAACGGATCGAACGAGAGGTAGACGCCGACCAGATCACCCTTCTGCAGTGACCCGCCGACGGCTCGCTCGGCATCGAGCAAGGCCGAGATCTGCACTTTGTCGGTGACCTCTTCGGACACTTGTTCCTTGGCCACCAAGCGTGCCGACAGCAACTGATCGCCGGGCTGCAGGTCCGTCGCCGCCACATTGGTGCCTACGTCGGTGAGATCGGTGATCGCACCCGGCTGCTTCAACCGTGCCGGCACCTGGTCGACCGAGACCGAGGACTTGATCGTGTCGGGCTCTGCGCCCTTGGGCACCAGCTGGTCGACGACATAGACGTCGACCAGCGCCTCCTGGGCCACAGCCTTGTCCTTGGCCGAGCGCACGTATCCCACCAGTGAGATCGTGCCGATGAAGGCAAGCAGCAATGCTGCAACGATCCCGATGACCCGCCGTTTGTTCTTCATGTGGAGTATGGCTTTCTGTGTGGAGTAGATGATCGCTAACTGGAGAGGTACACGAAACACGCCGGCTGGAGCGGGTTTCCCGATCCGATACAGGGCTGATTATTCGTTCCCCCCGTCTGGGTGGAGAAGCTGGTGACGTAGCCGTAGAGACACGGCTTGGTGTCGTCGCCGATCACCGCGGGGGCGCCCTTGAACCCGCTCGACGAGGTACAACGAGCCGACATGGCCCCACCGCGGAGGTTTCCGTTGGCGGACCAGCCGAGAACGTGAAACCCGACCAAGGTCGTGATCGTGTACACCGATCCGCCTGGACTCGACGTAGCAGAGCCCCAGACCGGCAGCAGGACGTCCTTGCCCACGTAGAAGTCGAGGGAGGTGCCGTCGCACGCCGTGCCGACGAAGCTGTTGCCGTTCGCATCGGTGAGCGTTCCGCCGATGGATGTCAATTGGCAGCCGTTGAAGATGAATCCCTTGGAGTTGCTGCTCTGTCCGATCGTGCTGGAGTCACGCGGGCACGATGTGCGGACACCCTGGCCGTACAACATCAGGAGCGTGCCTGGAGTGACGCTGGTACCGGCTGTGAAAGAGTCCGGGAACGCGCAGTTCGAGAAGGTGAAGGGAAAGATCACGCCGGACGCCAACTGGCCCCATTTCGCTGTTGCCGGACGAGTCTTCTGCGTGTTCGTCAAGCCGACGATCTTGGCGAAGGTGTAGTTCATCGTCTCGCGGGCGGTCGCCGTCACTCGCTCGGCCCAGAACAGCGCCGATGCCGTTGCGCTGGCCATGGCCAAGGACTGTGTTGTCCGCGGCAGCCTCTCGGGTGGCGGGTACAACGGCTATATCCGGACCGCTGCGGCCATCGGGAACGGTCAGTCGCAAAGTCTCACAGGGGGCTCGTGTGGCTCGGGGCAGGTCACG
>JANNFQ010000673.1:0-3515 GCA_031380045.1 Acidimicrobiaceae bacterium | reverse complement strand
CCACCTGCGCGCCCGCCGCGGCAAAGCCGCGCGCCATGTCGGCGCCGACACCCGTGCCGCCACCGGTGATCAGGACTCGTCGCGTGTCCATGCTCATTGCGCTGGTGGTCATTGCGGGGATGGTCATGCGCGGACGGCCTCGTGTGCTCGTTGGGCCAGCCTGATTGCTTGGTCGCGTCCGGGTAGATACGGCAGCGGCCATTCCACGTCGGCGTCACCCATCGCCACCCCCGCACGCAACGTCCAGTAGGGATCGGCCAGGTGTGGGCGAGCCAGGCAGACCAGGTCGGCGCGACCGGCCATGAGGATGGAGTTGACGTGATCGGGCTCGTAGATGTTGCCGACCGCCATGGTGGCGATGCCCGCTTCGTTGCGGATGCGGTCGGAGAACGGCGTCTGGAACATGCGCCCGTACACCGGCTCGGCATTTATCGAGGTCTGTCCGGCCGACACGTCGATGATGTCGGCGCCGGCGTGCGAGAACATGCGCGCGATCTGTACCGCGTCGTCGGGCGTCACGCCGTGGTCGCCCACCCAGTCGTTGGCCGAGATGCGCACCGACATCGGCTTGTCGTCGGGCCACGCGGCGCGCATCGCTGCGAACACTTCCAGCGGGTAGCGCATGCGCGCATCCAGGCTGCCGCCGAACTCGTCCTGCCGCTGGTTCGACACGGGTGAGATGAATGACGAGATCAGGTAGCCGTGCGCGGCGTGCAACTCGATCATGTCGAATCCGGCTCGCCGGGCCATGTGCGTCGATGCCACGAACTGGGCCAGCACCGCGTCCATGTCGGTTCGGTCCATCTCTTTGGGAACCGCGTTGCCCGGTGCCCACCGAATGGCCGAGGCCGACATGACCGGCCAGTTGCCTGCTGCGAGGGGTGTGTCGATCTGTTCCCACCCCAGCTGTGTCGAGCCCTTGCGGCCCGAGTGACCGATCTGGCAACAGATCTTGGCGTCGGTCTCGCCGTGGACGAAGTCGGTCAGACGCGTCCACGCGGCCTGGTGCTCGGATGCGTACAAACCCGTGCAGCCGGGCGTGATGCGACCCTCTGGCGAGACGCACGTCATCTCGGTGTAGACCAGACCGGCGCCGCCCTTGGCGCGCTCGGCGTAGTGCACGAAGTGCCAGTCGGTGGGGCAACCGTCGACCGCCTTGTACTGCGCCATCGGCGACACGACCACCCGGTTGTTCAGTTCCATGCTGCGCAAGCGGAACGGTGCGAACATCGGAGCCCGTCCGGGCTTGCCGCCTGCCTGCGCCTGGAACCAGTCCTCCGCCGATCGCAACCACTGCGGATCGCGCAGCCGCAGGTTCTCGTGAGAGATGCGCTGCGACCGGGTGAGCAACGAGTAGTTGAACTGCACAGGATCGAGATCGAGGTAGCGCTGGACCTGTTCGAACCACTCCAGGCTGTTGCGCGCCGCCGATTGCAGCCGCAGCACCTCGACGCGCCGCTCGTCCTGATAGCGCTGGAACGCTGCCTCCATCGTCGGCTCGCTGTGCAAGTACTCGGCCAGCGCGATGGCACTGTCGAAGGCCAGACGCGAGCCCGAACCGATCGAGAAGTGCGCGGTTGCCGCTGCGTCGCCCATCAGCACGACGTTCTCGTGGTACCACTGCTCGCAGATGACTCGCGGGAAGTTCATCCACACCGCCGAGCCGCGCAGGTGGTTGGCATTCGACATCAGCGTGTGCCCACCGAGGTGCTGCGCGAACACGCGCTCGCACGTGGCGATGGTCGCTTCCTTCGACATGTGCTCGAAGCCCCACGCGTCCCACGTCTGTGGGCTGCACTCGACGATCACCGTGGCGGTGTGGGCGTCGAACTGGTAGGCGTGGATCCACATCCAGCCGTGCTCGGTCTGTTCGAAGATGAACGTGAATGCGTCGTCGAACTTCTGGTGCGTGCCCAGCCACACGAACTTGCACTCTCGCCGTTCCACGTCGGGACGAAAAACATCGCTGTACTCGTCGCGTATCGATGAGTTGATGCCATCGCAGCCGACGACCAGGTCGTAGTCGCGGCGGTACTGCTCGGTGGTGGTGAACGGGCACTGGAACCGCATGTCGACGCCCAGCTCGCGGGCCCGGTCTTGCAAGATCTGCAGCATCAGCATGCGGCCGATGCCGGCAAAGCCGTGTCCGCCGCTGACGGTGCGCGCGCCGCGGTGGATGACGGCGATGTCGTCCCAGTACGCGAAGTGATCGCGGATGGCCGCGGTGCTCGTCGGGTCGTTGCGCTGCATGTTGCCGAGCGCATCGTCAGACAGCACGACCCCCCATCCGAAGGTCGCGTCTGCAGCGTTGCGCTCGAGCAGCGTGACCTCGTGCGAGGGGTCGCGCAGCTTCATCGAGATCGCGAAGTACAGGCCGGCGGGGCCACCACCCAGGCAGAGAACCTTCATCGCATCGTGCCTGCGCCCCCTCGGTCGAACGGCCACATCCAGTGTGCCATGCGCCGGAAAGTATTTCAAGCTCGAAATATATTGGCCCGGCCGGGTGGCTCGGAAACGGGACTACCGTCCGAGCGTGGTCACCGGTCCCATCGAGATGATCGACCGTTGGGCCCCTGGGCTGGGACGGTTGCTCCGTTACGAACGCAGTTGGCTGTCGGGCGATGTCGCCGGCGGCCTGACGGTCGGGGCGCTGTTGATCACCCAGTGCATGGCGTATGCACCGATCGCCGGTCTGCCTCCCAGCGCAGCGTTGCGCGGGGCGGTGATCGGCATTCCGTTGTATGCGTTGTTCGGGTCATCGCGCCATCTGGCCATCGGACCCGACCCAGGGACGGCGACACTGGCAGCCGCGGGCCTGGCCACGGTGGCGGTCGTCGGCACCGATCAGTACGCCACGGCCGCCGCGGTGCTGGCCCTGCTGGTGGGTGGAATCTTGTTCGTCGCCTCGATGTTGCGGATGGGCTTCCTGGCCGACCTGCTCTCGCGCCCGGCACTGGTGGGTTACCTGGCCGGCCTGGGTATCACGCTGTTCGTCAGTCAGTTGGGCAAGCTGACCGGGGTCCCCATTTCGTCCGATCGATTCTTCGCCCGCCTCGGCGACTTCCTCGGCAACCTCGACGACGTGCAGTGGGGCACGGTGGCGATGGGCGTGGGAACGCTGGTCTTGCTCATCGTGCTGAAGCAGGTCAACCGCATGACTCGTCCGCATGACGCCGTGTTGGGTAACGCCCGGCACCTGGACGGGTGGGTCGACGGCGAGGCGTACCCGGACGCGGTCATCGAGTCGGGCCTACTGGTCTACCGATTCGATGCGCCGCTGTTCTTCACCAATGCCGCTCGATATTGCGAGCGCGTCCTGGCGCCCTGAGACTGCAACCTGGAGTTGACGGTGGCTGGTGTTGGACCTGGAGGGCGTCGGGTCGATCGATGCAACCGCGGTGGCCGCGCTGCGCGGCCTGGTCGACGACGTGCAGCGCGAGCTGGTGGAGGTGATCGCTGTCGCTCGCGCCAACGACCGCGCGCTCGAGCGGTTAAGTCGCGCCGGTCTGCTGGAG
>JANNFQ010000630.1:0-1505 GCA_031380045.1 Acidimicrobiaceae bacterium | reverse complement strand
TGACCGTGTCTGACCGTTCCCGACTGTCGCGCCCGTAGATGGGATGAAATATGGGATGAACGGACCTGCGGATTTCGATATCCGCAGGTCTCGAAGTGTCGACCCAGATGGTGACCATCATCGACATTGATCCGCGGTTCCACGACAGCGTCCGCTGCCGATTCGAGCGCGGCCCTCAGCGCGATGAGGCGCCGAGCTGGCCGGTGGGCGGCCACCGTGGAGGTGAGCTCCATCGACGCGGATGTCGTGGAGGTAGATGATGCCGGGCGGGCATCAGAACCACAGCCGGCGGCGAGCACGACCACCAGCCCCACACCGCCGATGCCTCCGTCATGGCGATCACGAGGGGACCGTTGCGGTTTCCGGCGTCAGGTCGATCGTGGCGACCCAGGCGTCGAACATCGCCCTGGCGTCACGGCCGTCGCTATATTGGTTTATGTGGTAGAGCCGCCCGCCGGCCACGACGGTCGCCTCGATCTGGATCTGACACTCGGCGACCCGGCCCGACTGCCCGTCGATGGTGATCGCCGCTTGTTGGCTGCGAGGCACACCGCAGCCACCAGACGCCACAGGAGTGACGTACTCATCCACCCAGTCATCGATCGGGACCCCGTCCGGGATCTGCGTCGACGCCCCCTCGAGATAGGCGCCGTAGCCGGTCTCCACGGCATCGAACCGTGGTTCGACGTGGAATTTGTCGAACGGCTGGTTGCTGGGATCCCAGCGTTCCGTGGCCGGGGTGAGGCCCCGGATGTACCCGAAGGAGAAGCCGTAGGTCGGCGAGACGAAGGTCTCTGTCAGGCCGAGGAAGTCGACCCCCGTCTGGGGCGTCAGGTCAACGGTGGCGGCGACGGCGTCGAAGACCGCTCGGGCGTCGCGACGGTCGTGCGCCAAGGTGAAGAGGTAGAGCCGCCCGCCGTGGACCACGGTGGCCTCGATGTGGTCGGCGCACTCCGCGACCCGGCCCAGCTGCCCGTCGATGGTGATCTCAGACTGCTGGCCGCGAGGGACGCCGCATCCGCCGGGCAGATCCTGGGAGAGGTCTCGATCGATCCGGTCGTCGGTCGACCCGCAGGGGATCGTTTCGTTTTCGGCGTCGAAGCACGGGAAGTCGCCCGGGAACTCCCTCGACGTGCCTCTGAAGACGGTTTCAGGCCCCATTTCCACGACGTCGAACCCGTCGTCGACCTGCTCGCCCCACCCCCAGAGCTGCTCGGCCGGTGTGACCGAGCCTCCGTCGGGAAGCTCGATCGAGAAGCCGTTCCTCGGCGAGACGAAGGTCGTCCTCAGTGTGGTCGAGTCCGTGTTGGCCGGGGTGTTCGCGGGTCGCCGCTCCACCAATCCGACATCCGTTCCGATGGCCGTCAAGCCGGCGGCCAGCAGCACACCCACACCGGCGGTCGCTACTGCGACGCGAACAACACGGCGTCGCTGAGCCCGACCTTGGATTGCTGCCGCGCCGTGCGCGGGCGCAGGGCTGCGCAGCGCAGCGCCGGCTCGTCGGC
>JANNFQ010000626.1:0-3204 GCA_031380045.1 Acidimicrobiaceae bacterium | reverse complement strand
CTGTACGCATGCCGCGCGCACGCGTCACCGCCCATCCGTCGGGATGCGGGACCACATGGATGTCGCGTTCGGTCGCAGACAGTCGGGCAGCCTCGAGCACCTCTTGAGATCGCCGCGGTCAGGTCTGCGATTACGACTGGTTCGTACCTCTACGGGTGAACGTCCCACCTATGGGTGAGTGTTATGTTCGCTCGGCTCAGCTGGTCGAACCGGTCAGGACGACGCCCAGAATTCGGGCGCCAGCGTGCTCGATGGCGCCCAGTGATTGGCGGAGCTGCGGAAGTGTCGTGGAACCGGCCTTCACCACCATGACCGCACCGTCGGCGTGGCGCGCAATGGCCGCCGCATCGCCGCCGACCGACACCGAGGGTGAGGCGAGGATGATGATGTCGTACAGCCCGCGCAGGTCGTCGATCAGGTCACGCAGTCGCGAACGGCTGAGCACCTCGAGGGCGCTGCGCGGTGGCGCGCCCGCAGTGATGACCGTCAGATCTTCGTAGTAGGCAATCGGTAGGAAGACGGGCGCCGGGTCGAGTTGGATCGCTTCCACGGATCCGAGTGGCTCGACCACGCCGTCGATTTCGGTGAACCGTGGACGGATCAGCGAGCCCGATGGATCGCGATCCAGCGTGTCCAGACGGGCCAGCGCGCGGATGCCGCCGGTGTCGTCACGGTCTTCGGCCAGCGCATCGGTGACTCCTGGTGACAGGTCCAGCCCCAGCATCAGATGTACCTGGGGATTGTGGAGGTCGAGGTCGACCAGCGCGACGTTGGCTCCGGTGCGGGCCAGCATGACCGCCAGGTTGACAGCAGTGCTGGTTGCACCCTCGCCCTCGCTGGGCGAGCAGCACTGGATGACCTGCACATTGCGATCGACGATGATTCGCTGAACCACGGTACGCAGCGTCTCGTAGGCATCGATCAATCGCCCGACGCGTTGTCGCTCGACGACCGGTGCCGTCTCGCTCCACCGATCGTTCGGCAGCACGGCCAGTAGCGGTTCGGTACTGCGTAGGTTGCGCAGGTCGTCGGCGTCGCGCACCGCCGGATCGTGACGGTTCAACAGCGCCACGCCGATCACACTCAGCAGCGCACCAACCGCCAGCGACAGCACGATCGCACGGCCAAGATCGCCGTCGATGGGTTCTGACGGCACGAAGGCCGGCCGCACGATCTGTGCAGGGGCCCGCGCCACAGCCAAATCGGCGCTCAACAACTGCAACGAGCCCGCGATGGTGGCGCGCTGGTCGACGAGATCTGCCCGCCGAGGATCGTCGTCGGGGAGTCCGTCGATTTGACCGTCGAGCTCTGACACTTGAGTCTGGAGCTGGTCGATGGCGTCGCCGTAGCTCTCGGTCAAGTGCGTTGTCTGCACGGTGATGTACGCCTCGAGGTAGGCGTTGGCCAAGCTGGCGGCAACCTCGGAGCTGCGGCTGTCGACTCGAGCCACGATGACGCCCGTCTCGGTACCGAGGTAGCCGTGCACTTGGGGCAGCGCACCGACGATGTCCAGGTCGGCGCGCACGCGGTCGGCCACCTCGGTGCCCTCCATCACGGCGATCTCGTTCAACAGACGATCGCGGTGGTCCAAAGGATCGTCGGTGCGGTCGACATCGCTGGGCAGCCGTTGGACGAGCATCGCGGCTTCGGCTCGGTATGGCTGATCGTGGCTGAGGGTCAACGCGACGGCCGATCCCACGGTGGCCACCATCGCCACGACGATGGCCACCTTTCCCTTCCACAGGGCGCGCCACATGCGAGCCAACACTGATCGGAAGCGCCGGTCACCACGCATGATGCGGGAAGGCTAGAGGTCGTCCGAGGGCGAGCGGGGATGTTCCATGACTCAATCGGGGGCGTCCGCCCCCAGCAACACGATGACATCGGCCGAGTCGTCGGCATCGGTCAGCGGATCGGCGGAATCGGCCGGCAATTCCTCCAGCGCAGGATCGTCGGCGTTCAGGTCTTGCGCCACGGTCACTGCGGCGCGGTTGAACCCCGACCGGAAGTACACGACGGTGAACTCGACCGGGCTGGTTGCAGTGCCCACCCGAATGTCGCCGTACCCCAGGTTGGCCAGACGTGATGCGGTGAGTTCGGCAGGGCCGGTTCGGTCGGCCGCGTCGGCGATCACCACGCGCAGGGTGGAACGGTCTGCCGTCGCAGGTCCGCCGGCGGCGCCGGCTGCCGATGAGCCGGGTGCGGCGGTGGCAAGGACCGGCGAACTCTGGACGATGGTGGTGGTCGGGTCGGCGACGGTGTTCGGGTCGGCGACGGTCGGATCGGCGACGGGCCCAACGGTGGTCGATCCGATGGTGATCGGCCCAACGGTGATCGGCCCGACGATGGCTGGCCCGATGGTGGTCGATCCGACGATGGCTGGCCCGACGGTGATGGGTTCGGTGTCCAGATCGGTTACCAGACGGCCAGTGGCGACGGTGTCGACGGGGTCGGCCCGACCGGCGATCAGCACTCCAGAGACGGAGCCGACGATCGCGAGTCCGACAACCAGTGGCCAACTCCTGCGCATGCGAGGTGCACCGTAGCGCTGGACGTTCGTGACCGGTTCGGTGCAGGCAGTTACCGCAGGGCGTCGGGGCCCAGCACCACGATGATGTCGCCCAACTCGTCGTTCACTGTGATGGGGGTGTCGGGCAACGGCTGCAGCAACGCACCGGGCACCAGCAGATCGGCGGCGACGATTGCCGCCTCGTCGTCGAACCCTGGTCGGTAGTACAGCACTGTGGGATCCGACCCTGTGGGCACGTCGGCCAGGTCGATCGTCACATAGCCGGCCTTCTTCAATCGGTTGCCGTTCGCGCCGGCCAGGTTGAATCGACCGTCGCCGTTCGCCACCACCAAGCGCACATCGGCCCGGTCCAGGGTCTGGTCGATCGGCGGGGGCGGGGGCGGGGGCGGGGTGGTGGTGGTGGTGGTGGTGGCAATGGTCGTCGGCGCCGAGGTGGGTGCACCGGTTGTGGGCGCGGCGGTGGGGTCGGGGGCCTGCGACGTGCTGGGGGCCACAGTGGTTGGCGCAACCGAGTTGGACACGGTGGTCGGTGGGACCGCCGACGTGCTGGTAGATGACGATTCGGCCGACACTGCGGTCGAGGTCACGACATCGGTGGCAGCGGACCCGTCGGTGGCCGCGGCACCGATGATGAACGAGTCGCTGGCCAGAGGTCGACCAGCGATTCCGACACC
>JANNFQ010000600.1:0-6779 GCA_031380045.1 Acidimicrobiaceae bacterium | reverse complement strand
AAGAGGCCCGGTTGAAGGGTTGGCGCCACTCGTTGGGCCGCGACGCCAGGGCGGTGACCCACCATTACGACGTCGGCAACGACTTCTACCGGGTGGTGCTGGGGCCCAGCATGACCTACTCGTGTGCCAGGTTCACCAATGCCGACACCACCCTGGACGACGCACAAGCGGCCAAGCACGAACTGGTCTGTCGCAAGCTGGGGCTGCACGAACGGCGCGGCGTCCGGCTGCTGGATGTCGGGTGCGGCTGGGGCTCCATGGCCATCCACGCGGCTGTTCATCACGATGCGCAGGTCGTCGGCATCACCATCAGCCCGTCACAGGCCGACCTGGCACGCAAGCGCGCAGCCGAAGCCGGCGTGTCTGATCGGGTCGAGATCCGATTGCAGGACTACCGCCTGTTGCAGGGTGAGTTCGACGCGATCTCGTCGGTCGGTATGTCCGAACATGTCGGACACGACAAGCTCGACCAGTACTTCGGCACGCTCCGTTCGGTGCTGGTGCCCACGGGGCGTCTGCTGAACCATGCCATCTCGTCGGTCGGGGGGTCGAAGTTGGGCAGGACGTCGTTCGTCGGCCGCTATGTGTTCCCCGATGGCGAGCTCGTCGATGTGGGCCAGACGGTGTTGGCCATGGAGCGCGCCGGATTCGAGATCCGCGACGTCGAGTCGCTTCGAGAGCACTATGCGCGCACGCTGCGCGGGTGGGTCGACAACCTGGAAGCCGGCTGGGACCAGGCCGTCGAGCTGGTCGGTGAGGCTCGAGCAAAGGTCTGGCGTCTGTACATGAGCGGCTCGGCGATCGGGTTCGAGGATGGTGGAGTCGCCATTCACCAGGTGTTGGGTGCGGTGCCCACCGAAGGCGGCGATTCGGGCATGCCGCCGACGCGCATCGACTGGAACTGAGCCAACGCCCTGAAGCTCTGGCACCGGACATCTCGGCCCCCGACTGCCCGGCAACGGACCGTTCGGCGGCCGACCACCATTCCTCGCGTTCACCACGAGCGATGGGCGCATCGCGCCCACTTGGATGGCCTACGGACCATCGCGATCTATCTCGTCGTGCTGTTTCACGCCGGGCTGGGCCACGTCGTCGGAGGGTTCATCGGTGTCGACGTCTTCTTCGTCCTGTCGGGATTCCTGGTGGGCAGCGTCATCATCAACGAGTTCTGGCGCACCGGACGGATCGCGCTCGTCCCCTTCTACGCGCGCCGGGTCCGTCGGTTGTTGCCGGCTGCGGTGGTCGCCATCGTCGGCGTCTCGGCGGCGACCATCTTGGTCGAGCCGCGATTGTCGCGGGAGGGCTTCATCGACGATGCGCGCAGCTCGCTGCTGTACTCGGCCAACTGGCACTTCCTGGCCGACGCGACCAACTACTTCGCAACCGACGTGGACCGCAGCCCGTTTCTGCACTTCTGGTCGCTGGCCATCGAAGAGCAGTTCTACGTGGTGTTCCCACTGCTGCTGCTGGGTCTGCTGACCGTGGCAACGCGCACCCGTCGGCCACTGGTGGTACCGATCGGTCTGGGCGTTGCCATGTGCACATCGGTTGTGGCGCAGATCGTGCTGGCCGCGGGCGACCCGCTGCGGGCGTACTACGGCACCGACACTCGGTTCTACCAACTGCTGGCCGGCACCACGCTGGCCGCATTGCTGCACCATGTTCGGGTCACCGCCACGCGACAGTGGACCGCCCAATCACCTCCGTTTCGTGCGGTGGCCAAGCGCGCTGGCGTCGGCGCAACGGGCGCGCTCGTGTTGTTGGTGCTGGCTGCTTCGGACGCGTTCGACGTGGCGCCCAGCGCTCGTGGACTGACCGCGACGGCATTGACGGTGGCCATCATCATCGGGCTCGAGATCGCTCCGACCGGTCGCCTGGGTCGCCTTCTGTCCACGAACCCGCTGACCTATCTCGGCCGCATCTCGTACGGAACCTATCTGTGGCACTGGCCCATCGTCGTGCTGGCGGCACCCGTGCTGGACCTCAGCCCGTTGCAGCGCGCTGCCGTTGCCGGCATTGGTGGCACGGCCCTTGCCGCACTGAGCTTCCAGCTGATCGAGTCGCCCATCCGCACGTCGAAGATCGTCATGCGCCGCCCCATCGCGCTGATCGCCTGCGGGTTGTCGATGAGCGTGCTGGCCGCTGCGATCATCTCGCCCGGGCTGCTGCGCAGCAACGAACGGCCGGTGCTGGTCCAGCGGGCCACCATCGTCGCACCCATGCCCGTTTCGCCCCAGCAGGCGCGCGAACTCGAGAGCCTGTTGCAGACGGCCGCACCGAGCGAGATCGATCTGACGCCGACCAAGTTGACGCCGGTCGATCAAACTGCGTGCACCACCGAGCAACCCAACGGCTGCGTCGTGCACCAGGGCGCCAACTTCCACATGCTGCTGCTGGGCGACAGCAATGCCGAGATGCTGGTTCCGGCGTTCACTGCGTTGGCCCAGCAGCACGACTTCACGCTGTCGGTCAGCACCCGGCTGGGTTGCCCGTGGCAGATCGGTCTGCTGTGGGCGGCCGACGACCAACGGCTGCTCGACAACTGCGTCCGCGGCCGGACCGGCTGGTACGAACACATCATTCCAGCGCTACATCCGGATGTCGTCGTGGTCACCAGCGTGCCCCGCGACCCGGGTTCTCGGCCCGACTCGTTCTTCCAGCCGCAAGACGGCGCGTTGGGCGATCGGTCACTGAACGAGGTCATCGCCGAGGCGACCGAGTCCAGCCTCGTCCGTCTGACCGACGCCGGTGCCCGTGTCGTGATCCTCGAGCCACTCCCCTACGCCGACTTCGATCCGAATGTGTGTTTGTCCGGCGCCGTCACAGTGGCCGACTGCGCTTACCAGACACCTGACGCGCCATATCCGACCGAGAGCATCTACCGCAATCAAGCAGTGGTGAACAGCAACGTCTTCTCGCTGGACTACGACCGCTTGGCGTGCCCGTACCTGCCCACGTGCGTTCCGCTGATCGACGGCGATCTGGTGTTCCGCAACGAGTTCCACCTGAGCGAGAAGTGGATCGACATGCACCTCGACGAGCTGTGGCGCACCCTGAGCGACTCGGGCGCCATCCCTGGCTGATGCAACTACTGCGTCTGCAGCAGGTCGGCGAAGCTCATCAACGAATCCCCTGCCATCTGGCGATGTCGGGTCGTGGACGAAACCTGCGATGTCCAGCACTGGCAACGCGTGTCCTTCGGCTTCGGACCACATCGCAACGATGGTCACGGTGGGCGCCCGGCCACGAGCGATGCGACGCGCAGGCGTACCGTGAGCGACGGCTCGTTCCGGCTTGCCGCCCCAACCACAGGAGGACCCATGCCAGATCTCGTGACCCGCCCAGATCTCGTGACCCGCCCCGATCTCGTGACACGATCGGACAGCGACGGCATCGCCACCATCACGCTGCAGCGTCCCGAGACGTTGAATGCGCTCAGCCCCAAGCTGTTCGAACAGCTCCGCGCGCTACTCGACGACCTCGCCGCACAACCCGATTCGGTCGCAGTTGTCGTGCTGCGCGGCGCCGGTCGATCGTTCTCGGCGGGCAACGATCTGACGGCGATCCAGGCTGGCGAGCGGGCGTCGTCGCCCAGGTTCCAGGCCGAGACGATCGACGTGCTGGCCGCGTTGCCACAGCCCACCATCGCGTGCGTCCACGGACACTGCTACACGGGTGCGCTCGAGGTCGCGCTGGCGTGCGACTTCATCATCGCCGCCGAATCCGCCAAGTTCGCCGACACCCATGGCAAGTGGGGCATGAGTCCCACGTGGGGCCTCAGCCAACGGCTGCCGGCCCGCGTGGGTGCGGCTCGTGCCAAGGAGATCATGTTCACCGGCCGTGTGGTGTCGGGGGCCGAGGCGGCGGCGATCGGGTTGGCCAACCACTGCGTTACCGACGATCAGTTGGACGACACCATCCGGTCGACCGCACTGGCGATTGCGGACAACTCGTGGTTCACCAGTCGCACCGACAAGATGCTGGTTGCGGCCAGCCAGCAACTGTCGCTGGCCGATGGGCTGGCCTACGAGGCCACCCACAGCCCAGGTGCCGGGCCCGACATGATGGAACGGCTGGCCGCTCGATCAAAGAGTTGACAGATCAGGCCGAGACAGCACCAGCGCTGCCGGTCGATCGCGCTGGTGGCAGCCCGAGATGGCCGCGCAGTGTGGTGGTCTGGTACTCGGTGCGCAACACGCCGCGCTCTTGCAACAACGGCACCACCTGATTGACGAAATCGTCCAGACCGGTGGGCGTCAAGTGCGGCGCCAGTACGAAGCCGTCCGAGGCGTCGGCCTGCACGAACGCGTTCATCGACTCGGCCACCTGGCTGGGCGTGCCGATGAAGGTCTGCCGGCCCGTCGTCAGGATGATCAATTCGCGGATGCTCAGCTGCTTCGCCTCGGCCATCGCCCGCCATTCGGCGGCGGTCTTCAGCGGATCGCGGAACATGGGTGCCCGGCCTTGGATGATCGACGTGGTCGAGACATCGGGGTCGATCTCGGGCAGCGGACCCTCGGCGTCGTACGCCGACAGATCGCGATTCCACAGTTGCTCGAGCAACAAGATGGCGGTCTGCGGGCTGACTTGTTGGCGGCGCACGTGATGGGCTCGTTGGCGAGCCTCGTCGGGTGTGTCGCCCAGCGCAAACGACACGCCCGGCAGGATCTTCAGCTCGTCGCGGTGACGGCCGTACTTCGCCATTCGGCCCTTGGCATCGGCGTAGAACTCTTGCGCTGGTACCAGGCTGGAGTGACGACTGAAGATTGCGTCGGCCGTGCGCGCTGCCAGTTCGCGACCCTCGTCGCTGTCGCCGGCCTGCAGGATGACCGGATGCCCCTGCGGGCTGCGCGGCACGTTGAAGTTGCCGGCAATGTGGAACTGAGCCCCGTGATGCGTGAACGCTCCTGCAGATTCGCCGCGGATGAACTTCCCACCGGCTTGGTCGACGATCAACTCGTCGGCCTCCCACGAGTCCCACAGTTCGCGGGCCACCTGCACGAACTCACCCGCACGCTTGTATCGGTCGGCGTGATCCAGGAACCCGCCGCGACGGAAGTTCTCGCCGGTGAACGCGTCGGACGACGTGACCACGTTCCATGCCGCGCGCCCGTTCGACAGATGGTCCAGCGTGGCCAACTGCCTGGCGAGCTCGTACGGCTCGCGGAACGTCGAGTTCAACGTACCGGCCAGACCGACGTGCGTCGTGACCGACACCAAGGCAGCCAACAGCGGCAACGTGTCGGGTCGACCGACGGTGTCCAGATCGTGGATCTGGCCGCGCTGCTCGCGCAGCCGCAGACCCTCGGCCAGGAAGAAGAAGTCGAGCTTGCCGCGCTCGGCGGTCTGGGCCATGTGCACGAACGACTCGAACTCGATCTGGCTTCTGGATGCGGGGTCGCTCCACACCGCCGTGTTGTTCACGCCGGGAAAGTAAGCGGCCAGGATGACTTGCTTCGGTGACGTCATGTGCGGCTCGCAGCGGACACATCTGCTACCGAGGTGTCGGCGTAGCGGCTGGTCGGCCTTCCCAGGCCAAGGCGTTCGCGCAGCAACTCGTCGCCGTAGGAGGTGCGGAACGCATTGCGTCGCTGCAGCGCGGGCACCACGCCATCGACGATCGCGTCGAGGTCGTGACCGAGGACTGCGGGCCGCAACCGGAATCCGTCCAAACCCAACGCCTGCCACTCGACGAGTTGGTCGGCGAGTTGGTCGGCGGTACCGGCGAACACCGAGGTGTCCGAGCGGTATGGCCGACCGTCCAGATCGTCCAGCTGCGACTTCCGCGCCAGCGCCTGCTGCCGGGTATCGTCCAACAGCACCACGATGTCGGCGAAGACCCTCAACGGCTGCAGTGTGCGCTGCACGTCGCGCTGAGCCTGATGAACGTCGGCCACCCATCGGCCCACGTCAGCCATGTCGGCCGGGGTCACGAACACCACATCGGCGCAACGGGCGGCGAACTCGAACGGGATTCGTGAATGCGCAAGGGCGACCACCAGTGGGTTGCCCTGCGGCGGGCGCGGCACGATCGAGGGTCCCTTCACCGAGAAGAACCGACCTTCGAAGTCGACGTAGTGCACCTTGTCGCGGTCGATGAACCTGCCCGTGGTGGTGTCTCGGATGATCGCGTCGTCTTCCCAGCTGTCCCACAGCCGACGAACCGCCTCGACCGAATCGGCTGCCTCGTCGAACAACTCGCGGGTCAACGCGGCAGCAGCCGAGTCGTCGAGATCGGAGCGATCGACCAAGGGGAACGTGCGCAGACCGACGTGCGCCGCGTCGGACGGACGAGCCGAGATCTGCGCCCGCCAGCCTGCGCGGCCGTGGCTGGCATAGTCCAGCGTGGCGAACGCCGAGGCCACGTGGAACGGCTCGGTATGCGTGGTGATGGCCGTTGCCACCAGCCCGATGTGGCGGGTGATCGGCGCCAACATCGAGGCGACCAACACGGCCTCGAGACGCCCGCGAACCTGATCGGTGCGACCATCCGGCCGGCTGAACCTGGACGACTGCAGACCGAACGAATCCTCGATGGTCAAGAAGTCGAGCAGCCCGCGTTCGGCCGTGCGAGCCAGATCGCCCCAGTAGCGAGCGGTGAACAACTCAGAGGGACGCGCCGACGGTTCGCGCCACGAGGCAGGGAACCAACCGGTACCGTCCAGTGCCACGGCGAGGTGCAGCGGTGGCGAGCTCATGGCGGGTCCGGCGATGCACCGGGGCTTCGGAACGCAAGGAACTCGATCTGCCCCCGGGCCACGAAACCCAGGCGTTCATAG
>JANNFQ010000470.1:0-5584 GCA_031380045.1 Acidimicrobiaceae bacterium | reverse complement strand
CGATGGCCTCGAGTTGGTCCTCCAGTGGACCGCCTCGGGGTCCCAGCATCGACTGTTCGTAGCCGAACACCAGCACCACGCCGCAACCCATGGCACGGGCCAGTTGCGCGCCCATGTCGGCCGCTCCGCCGTCACGGCCTTCGGGCCCGATGCCCACGATGATCTCACCCGACATGACGACCTGCCTTCGTGTAGGTGCCAAGCGGGGCAGCCAGCGTGTGCTCGCTGTCGGGGTCTGGCACGGTGTCGACTGGATCGGCGGAGTACCCGAAGAACGTCGGATACTTGTAGCTGCACCAGAACATCAATGGGACACCGACCACCAGCAGCAGCGTGCCGATCACCAGCACCGTCCCGACGCCGAAGACCGTTCCGTATCCGTACGCGGCGTTGCGCGAATCCCACACCGTCTTGCAGAACACGTAGATCAGCACGACGCCGCCGACCAGCGGCAGCGTGCCGATGAGCACGAAGTTCTTCAGCGACTTCAGGATGTACTTGCGGTAGTAGACCACGCACGACACACCCGACAGCCCGTAGTACACGGCGATGGCCATGCCCACGGCAGCGATGGATGCGCTGTAGGCATCGGTCTCGGTGTTGTGGCTGACCACCACCAACAGCAGGTACCACACGATCGAGCCGATGCCGAACAACCAGCTGCTGAAGTCGGGGGTCAGTCGCTTCGGATCGATGTGGGCCAGCTTCGGGGGCGCTGCGCCATGGGCACCCATCGACAGCATCGTGCGAGTCGCCGGCAGGATGGTGGTCTGACACGAGGCCGCCGCCGACGTCAAGATCGCGATCACCAGCAGCTTCACCATGATGGTGGGCAACGCCACCTTGCCAAGGGCGTAGATGGCCTCGTCGGCGTTGTCGGTCACGAACTCGGGGCCCAGCAACGACACCGCTCCGTACGACGTGACCAGATAGATGGCCAGCAGGATCAGGGTCGATAGCACTGCGGCGCGGCCCGGGGTCTTGTTGGAATCCTTCGCCTCCTCGTTGACCGAGACGCACGTGTCCCACCCCCAGTAGATGAACACAGCGACGACCAACCCGGCGATGATCCCCTGGGACGACACCCCACCCGGTGACATCCACGACAACTTGGGCTGCACCGAGTGGTAGGTGACGCCATCGACTGTCTTGCTGACCCCGTTGCCGAAAGACTTGGCCAACGCGATCACGGCGAAGACGGCCAGCACCACCAGTTCGGTGCTCAGCAACAGGACCTGCGACCGCGCCGACAACTCGATGCCCTTCCAGCAGATCCACGTCATCGCGATGATGAACACGATCCCGATGAACGTCGTCAGATAGATGTTGTTCGACGCACTCTCGTCGAACAGCAGCACCAGGTACTGGCCCGAGATGCCAGCCAGGTTCGGCATGATGACCAGGTCGGCCACGATGCATCCCCATCCCGCGATCCATCCGGCCTTGGGCCCGAACGCACGAACACCCCACGTGAAGTTGGTACCGCAGTCGGGGTCGGCCTTGTTCATGTAATAGAACGAGGCGGCGATGCAGGCCATCGGCACGAAGGCGAACAGCATGATGAACGGTGCCTTCACTCCCACCTCACCGGTCACGAAACCGACGCTGGCTGCCAGGCTGTAGCCGGGCGCCGTGGAGGCCACACCGATGACGATGACCGCGACCAGGCCCAGCGATCCTCCCTTCAAGCCCTTGTCGGCCATGGACGATTCGTGGACCTGCGTACTCATGTCGCTCCGTTTCGATCTCGCTGGACAGTGATCGGGCCATGGTTCGCAGCGCGCCGGACAGGCGTGACGACGATCACCCAAAAGAATGACACACCAGCCCTTACATACAAGTAAAGTACAAGTTCATGAGCGAGATGTGCACTCCACAACAGCCCGTCGTGCAGAGCCCGTCCGGGGCGCACCGCGACTGGAATCCCGGGCAGTACGAACAGTTCGCCGACGAGCGCACGCGCCCGTTCATCGACCTGCTGGCGCTGGTCGAACCGGCGCCGTTCCCGCGCGCGGTCGACCTGGGATGTGGCACCGGCGCGCTGACCATGCTGGCCGCGAATCAGTTGGCCGTGGGCCAGATGGTGGGCATCGACAACTCTGCGGCCATGTTGCGCAAGGCGGCGTTGGTCGCTCAGCCCAACGTGGCATTCGTCGATGGTGACATCGGCTTGTGGACGTCGACCGGTGATCACGATCTGATCATCGCCAACGCCAGTCTGCAGTGGGTTCCCGACCATCCGACCGTCATCCGCCGCTGGACCGAGGCCTTGCGACAGGGCGGTCAGTTGGCCATCCAGGTGCCCTCGAACGCGGCGATGCCTTCGCATCGCGTCGCCGTGCGAGTTGCCGAACGCGAGCCATATCTGTCGGCGTTCCACGGTGCCCCGCCTGCCGACCCCGTTGCCGCCAACGTGCTCGCCCCCGAGCAGTACGCGCAGTTGCTGTACGACCTGGGTTTCGTGCGGCAGCACGTTCGGCTCCAGGTGTATCCACATGTGCTGCCCAGCAGCCGGCACGTGGTCGAGTGGGTGCGCGGTACGACCTTGACACGATTCCAGAAGGTGCTGGAACCCTCGTTGTTCGAACGGTTCCTCGCGGACTACGAACGCGAACTGTTGGCCGAGATCGGCGAGCATCAGCCGTTCTTCTTCGGCTTCCGGCGCGTGCTGCTGTGGGGTCGTCTGGCGTGACGCGATCGGTGTCATGTCGTGTGGCCTGCGGCTTTCGTCCACCGAACGGGTCATCTACGATGCACAGCGATGTCTCAAGCGTCCGATCCGTTTTTCACAACATTCCACGCACTGCGCATCAAGGGATTCGCCAGGGCCGAAACGATCGCCGAGGTCTCGGGGCTGCCTCAAGAGGTGGTCGATCAACATCTCAGTGACCTGCTGGGGCGCGAGTGGGTGCAGTTCCGCGAGGCGCGTCAACTGTGGCAACTGACGCCGGTCGGCCGCGAAGAGCACCGGATCGCGCTGGCAGAAGACGTGGGACATACGCACATCGCAGATCATCTGCGCAACAGCTATACGCGGTTCTTGGACATCAACGATCGTTTCAAGCACTTGTGCGGCGACTGGCAACTTCGCGACGGCGCACCCAACGACCACGGCGATGCCAAGTACGACGGTGCAGTCGTTGCCCGGCTGGTTGCGTTGAACGAGGAAACGGCACCGGTCGTCGCGGCCATGGGCGAGGTGCTGGAACGCATGCAGCCATACGCGCCCCGGCTGGTCAGTTCGTGCCAGCGAGTGGTGGCGGGTGAAACAAATATGTTCACCGGTGTGATGTGTGGCAGCTACCACGATGTGTGGATGGAACTGCACGAAGACCTCATCCTGACGCAAGGCATCGACCGCTCGGCCGAAGGCTCGTTCTGATGGCCAGGTTCGGCAGGGTCCTGTCGGCCATGGTCACACCCTTCGACGCCAACGGAGCGCTCGACCTCGATGTCGCCGCACGGTTGGCGCAGCACTTGCAGAACCAGGGCAATGACGGGTTGGTCATCGCCGGTACCACGGGCGAGTCGCCGGTGCTGACCGACGACGAGCGGCTCTCACTGTTCGCCGCGGTGGTCGAGGCCGTCAACATTCCGGTCATCGCCGGCACCGGCACCAACGACACCGCGCACTCGGTCCACCTCACCACGCAGGCTGCGGCGCTGGGCGTGGCCGGCATTCTGGCGGTGTGCCCGTACTACAACCGCCCCTCGCAGGCGGGCATCGAGGCGCATGTGCGGGCCATGGCGGCAGCCAGCGATCTGCCGGTCATGGTGTACGACATCCCTGTTCGCAGCGGGCGAAAGATCGCCACGGCCACGTTGCTGCGTCTGGCCAACGAGGTGCCGACCGTCGTTGCCCTGAAAGATGCAGCCGGCAACCCGGCCGAGACGGCTGCACTGATCAGTTCGGCGCCCGACGGATTCGAGGTCTACAGCGGTGACGATGTGTTCACGCTGCCCCTCCTGGCGTGCGGCATCGTGGGCACCGTCGGCGTGGCCACGCACTGGACCGGCCCGGATCACCAAGAGATGTTCGATCTGTGGGAAAAGGGCGATACCCAGGGTGCCCGCCTGGTGAACAGCCGGATGCTCGAGAGCTTTTCCTTCGAAACCGGCGACGACGCGCCCAACCCCATACCCACCAAGGCGGTCATGCGTCACCTCGGTCTTGCGGTGGGCCAGGCCAGGCTGCCCATGGGCGACGCGCCCGAATTCGTCGAGCAACGAGTGCCCCAAGTGCTGGCGAATCTGCAACGCTGGCGTGATGCATTCCCCGAGCGACCCGATCGCTGACTCATGAGCACCGCACCGGCCGCAGGTTCCTCGGCCACAGCGGTCCGCATCGCGTTCCTGGGCGGGCTGGGTGAGATCGGTCGCAACTGCATGGCCGTCGAGCACGACCGGCGCATCCTGTTGATCGATTGCGGGCTGATGTTTCCCGATGCCGACATGCACGGCATCGATCTGGTGTTGCCCGACTTCACCTACCTGCGCGCCAACGCCGATCGCATCGAAGGTTGCGTGGTGACCCACGGCCACGAAGATCACGTCGGTGCGCTGCAGTACCTGCTGCGCGATCTGAGCTTCCCCATCTTCGGTTCTGCCGTTGCCCTCGGCCTGGCTCGCAACCGCATCGAGGAAGCGGGCCTACTGGGTCGCACCGAACTGGTCGTGGTGCACGACGGCGAGCGGCGTCAGATCGGGCCGTTCGACGTCGAGTTCATCCCAGTGACGCACTCGGTGCCGCACGCGCACGCCATCGCGCTGCATACACCGCAGGGCGTGGTGCTGCACAGCGGCGACTTCAAGCTCGACCTCACCCCGGTCGACGGGCGTCTGACCGACCTCGGTCGCATCGGTGCGATCGCGTCCAACGAAGGCATCCGCCTGTTGATGGCCGATTCGACCAACGCCGAAGAGCATGGCTATGCGCCCAGCGAGACCAGTGTGGGTTCGGTGTTGCGTCAGTTGTTCATGGAGCAACCCGATCGCCGCATCATCACGGCCAGCTTCGCCAGCCACCTGCACCGCATCCAGCAGATTGCCGACGCCGCAGTGGCCACGGGTCGTGTGGTCGCGACGCTCGGTCTCAGCATGAAAAAGAACGTGCGCATGGGCCGCGATCTGGGCATCTTGAAGATTCCCGACGCGTCACTCATCGACGTCGACGACATCGATCAATACCCGCCCGGCAAGGTGTGCATTGTCTCCACCGGTTCGCAGGGCGAACCGATGTCGGCGCTGGCGCTGCTGGCTCGTGGCGAGAGCAAGTGGGTCAAGGTCGGCGACCACGACACCGTCATCCTGTCCAGCCACGCCATTCCCGGGAACGAAGGCAACGTCAACAAGGTCATCGATGGCCTGCTGCGCGCTGGCTGTGAAGTGGTGCACAGTGGCATCGCCGACGTGCACGCAACGGGTCACGCCCAGGCCGACGAATTGAAGACGTACTTGTCCATCGCCCGGCCCGAGTGGTACGTGCCGATCCACGGCGAGTACCGGCACATGGTGGCCAACACCAAGCTGGGCCACCTCATGGGCGTGCCGCGCGACCACGTGCTGTTGTGCGAGGACGGCGATG
>JANNFQ010000475.1:0-5827 GCA_031380045.1 Acidimicrobiaceae bacterium | reverse complement strand
CGCCCGGATCGAAGTCGAACACCACTGCTCGCGGCGACTCGAGGTCGGCCGCCAGCGCCATCGGCACGTGCAGTTCCAGCGCGGCCAGGTTGGCAGACCACACCAGCCCCGCTGGCTCGTCCAGCCGGCAGTAACCGATGTCGCCGCTGTGGTCGCCCGGGCCCAGCGCCGTCTGCACCCACGACGGGCGATGGTTGGGGCAGCGCTTCTCGAAGAAACCGGGCTTGTCGGCGCCGTCGGGGAACCGCAGGAACGTGATGCACCGGCCGGCCAGATGCGGCAGCATCGTCGGGGCGATGCGCGCGTAGTAGTCGATGATCTCGGCCTTGGTGACGGCCGGGCCCTGATCGGTGGCCGGGTACAGCACCTTGTGGAGGTTGCTCAGCGACAACTCACGTCCGCCGACCGAAACGGTCGTCGCAGATCTCGGGCTCACGCGCTCTTACGAACGCGCTTCGGCTTGGCTGCGGCCAGCTTCTTGACTGCGGCCGTCGAGACCTGGGCCGTCGAGACCTGGGCCGTCGACCCTGAGTTCGTCGACGCCGTGCCCGTGTCGTCGTTCGGCCCGCCTGCCGGATGCCGTTTGCGAGCATCCTTGGCCGCCTTCACGCTGGCCTCGAGCGCGGCCATCAGGTCGACCACCTTCGGTGCCTCGGCAGCGACCGCCGGCATCTCGAACTCTTCACCGGCAGCCTTGCGTTCGATGAGGTCGAGCACGCTCTCGCGGTACTCGTCGCGATACTTCGACGGGTCGAAATCGGCCGACAACGATTCCACCAGTGCCTCGGCCATCTTCACTTCCTTGGCGCTGATGTCGATGTCGTCCAGCACGTCGAGCTCGTCGATGCTGCGAACGTCGACCACCTCGTCGGCGAACACCATGGTGCTCATCAGCAACTTGCCATCCTGGGCGCGAATGGCGGCCACGTACTGCTTGTTGCGCATGACGAATCGCCCGATGCCCACCTTGCCGGCCTCTTCCATCGCCTGTGCCAGCAGCACGTACGGCTTGGGGGTCTTGTCGGGAGCGATGATGTACGGCGTGTCGAAGTAAACCGGGTCGATGTCCACCAGATCGACGAACTCCTCGAGGTCGATGCTCTTGGTGGCGGACGGGATGAACGGTTCGAGCTCGTCGGGATCGACGACCACGTAGCGGCCCTTCGAGACCTCGAAGCCCTTGATGATGTGCTCGTCGGGCACATCATCGCCGGTCTCGGCCGAGACCTTCTTCAACTTGATGCGGCTCATCGAGCGATCGTCCAACTGGTTGAACGAGATGCTCTTCTTGCTGACGCCGTGGAAGAGCTTGATGGGGATCGCGACAAGACCGAACGAGATGGTTCCGCTCCACACAGGCCGAGGCATGTGGCACAGTTTGCCCGATCGAACCGAAAAGAAACAGCCCTGTGACTGGTGGCGGCGCGTTCAGCCCCGCCAGGCCGGGTCAGCCGGCCAGCACGGCGCGGGCAACCAGGTCGGTGCCGAACGCCGTCAGGATGGCCAGGTACAGCAGGCCGGTGGCGGCCATGACCGCCGAGTAGTAGCGCTCGCGCAAGGCGGCGCGAGTCACGAACACCAACACGATGGTGGTCACGGCGCAGGCACCCCAGAACCAGCCGAGGGTGCCGCCCCAGCCGTCGTCGACCTTGCCCGACCACACGGCCAGCATGCCGGTGGGCAGCATCAGCGAAATGACCTCCAACGGCCACACCACACCCAGCGCCCGCACCAGCTCGTTCAGGTGACGGCGCGGCAGGCCCGGCTGCACCAGGTACCAGTGGCCCAGCAACATCGCATCGGTGACCGCGCCCAGGAACGCCGCGCCGGCGACGGCGCGCAGCATCGAGACAACCAGGTGCGCCGAATCGGTGTCGGCAGCATCGACCGCTGCTGCAATCAGGCCGATCATCCCGATCGCAGGCGCGATCAGATCGAGCCCCGGCGGAAACTCGCGCGCATCTGTTCGCTGGACGGTCGAGACCGCCGTGCGCTCGATGCCGGTCATCTCGGCCACCCTTGCCGTTCGGCGATCGTGCTCGAGGTCGGCGCCCGAGACACCTGCGCGGCGCATGCCGATTGACGCGATCAGTGCCCCGCCCGTAGCCGCGACGACCAATGCCGAGACGACCTCGCGCATGGGCACCACGCCGAAGCTGATGCCGCATGCGAAGGCGCCGGCCGCCATCAGGAGGAACGTGCCGCGCAGCAACCAGCCGTACCCCAGGCCCACCTCGCGACGGCGAGTGGTGAACCAGAGGAAGAACAGACCGCCCGTTGACCATTGCAGCAGCACTGTGGCCGCATCCAGACGAATCACTGGAGGAAGGCTAACGACGTGCCGATGAAACAAGAGCCTGCGGGCATCACCCGATCCATGAAGGCCACGATCATCAACGGCATCCACGATGACAGCAACAGCGGGCCACATCGATGAGCCCGCGCCAACTTGCCCTCCGCTGCACCGGGGTGATGCTGCTGATGGCCGCCACCGTGACGTTGCTGATCACCGCGCTGCAGGCCGGAAACTGATGGCCCGTCGCCGACGTCCCCGAACTGCCGTGGCCTCGAAGGTCGCCGCAACCGGCCTCAGTGTGACGGCCACGTTCGCCGGCATCGGGTTGATCGCCCATGCCGACGGCACACCCTCGAGCGAGACCGCCAGCGACCCGGCGGTCACGACGCCCGTTGCGACGACGGTGACTGCGACGACGGTCGGGCCCACGACCTCATTCGATCAACCGACCGCAGCGACGCTGCCCCCGACGACCATCGCAACGACCATCGCTACGACAATCGCTACGTCGAGCTCGACCAGTGCGCCGGCCGCCATCGTCGGCACCCTGGCACCCACCACGGTGCCCGGTGCAGCGACGACCCCTGCGCCCGTCGCGATCCCGACCACGGCGGCCCCGAAGGCGTCTGGTAGCGGCTCTGGCGGCGGCTCGGCAACGACTGCTGCACCGGTTGCCACCCAGGCGCCTGCCGACCCGGCGACGACAGCGCCGATCGTGACGGCTCCGCCCGAGACGCAGCCACCAGTTACTGCTCCACCCGTCACGCAGCCGCCCGTCACGCAGCCGCCCGTGACAGCGCCGCCCCCGACCACTGCTCCCCCGCCGCCGACCACTGCTCCCCCGCCCGACACCACGGTGTCGCGGGGTACCGCCTGAGGCACGGCCATGAACGCTGCGCGCAGTGCGACGCATGTCTGTTTTCGGGCGATGAGCACCGACGTCAACATCACCATCGTCGGCGGCAACGACGCGCTGGCCCGATGGGCCCAGCGACGGGTCGATCAGCTGGAACAACTGTGGAGCCGGTTTCGTATCGACTCAGAGATCAGCCGGCTGAACCACGCCGATGGAGCGCCCGTGCAGGTTTCTACCGAGACGGTCGCTGCGGTGCGTGCTGCGTGCGCGGCGTGGGCCTTCACCGGTGGCAGTTTCGACCCCACCGTGCACGACTCGCTGCTCAGGTTGGGGTACGACGACACCATCGATGCAGTGCGCCGTCGAACCGGCGCCGCGGCCGACCACGTACCTACGCCTGCGCCGGGTTGCACCGGCATCGTGTTCGACGAGAGCACCTCGATCGTGCAACTGCCTGTGGGCGTTCGTCTGGACCTGGGCGGCATCGGCAAGGGCCTGGCGGCCGACGACGTGGCGACGGGGCTGCTCGCCCGCGGCGCAGCCGGTGCGATGGTGAACATCGGTGGCGATGTGCGTGTCATCGGCACCCCCAGCGCGTCGGACAGTTGGCGGGTGGAACTGGAAGATCCACGAACCGAGCACGTTGTTGCAGCCGTGGAACTGCTGGACGGTGGCGTGGCCACCAGCACCACCTTGCGTCGTCGCTGGCGGCTCGGTGCGTCCACCGTGCACCATCTGATCGATCCTGTCAGCGGTACGAACGTCTGCGGTGCTGCTGCCGCCGTCGTCGGTGTGTCGGTGGTCGCCGGAACTGCTGCATGGGCCGACGCGCTGTCGAAAGTGCCATTCGTCGATCGCCACAGCAGCAGCTCGTCATTCGGTTCGACGTCGGCACTGATCATCCGCGACGACGGCACTGTGGAATCGCATGGTCCGCTGCAGTTCTTGAGGATAGTGCCGGCGTGAACGAGAAGTTCGCCTGGTACGTCTCGCGGTCCAGCGGTTGGGTGGCGTTCGTGCTGTTGGCGCTGACCGTGGTGTGGGGCATCTTGGGCATCACCAAGGTGATCGAACGCAAGGGCCTGCCGCGTTGGATGATGGATCTGCACAAGTACTTCGCCCTGCTGACCATCGTGTTCACCGGCGTGCATCTGGCTGGGCTGGTGGCCGACAACTTCGTGCACATCGGTTGGAGCGAGGTCCTGGTGCCGTACGCCCTCGACTGGAAACCGGGCGCCGTCACGCTGGGCATCGTTGCGTTCTACCTGCTGATCGCAGTGCAGGTGTCGTCGTGGCTGACTCCCCTGCTGCCCCGCAAGGTGTGGAAGTCGGTGCACATGCTGTCGTACCCAGCACTGTGGCTGGTGGCGATGCACGGCCTGAAGGCCGGCACCGATGCGTCGAACATCGGTGTGCGCGTCGGTGTCGCCACCATCGTGATCATGACGTCGATCGTGACCCTGCTGCGGATCGTGATGGGCCGCACCGCTCGCCGCAACTGGGTCTCGCCCGTCGCCGCGATCGTCGACATCGCCGCGGTGGATGACGTTGCTGCAGATCAGGTCCACTTGGCGGATCTGGTCACCGCTGCCCAGCCCGAGAACTCTTCGGAGCGCCTCGACCGGGTGCACGCGGCACAGACGTCGCTGCACGAGGCGCTGGACAGGATGCATTCGGCATGGCCGGCGCCGTTGCCATCGTCCCAGCCCGGTCCGCACGTCGAGCGCAGGCATGAAGCCCGTACGCTCGTCAGCGATGCTCCGCCGCCACCCTGAAGTCGCCGTCTCACCCGCACCTGTCGCCCGGCGATCGCTCACTCGGTTCATCGGTCGCACCGCCGTGATCACTGTGGTCCTGTCAGCGGCCACCAGTTGCGCGCTGGGCCAGCGCCCCACGTTGGAGGCGACTCCCACCGCCGTCGGCACGATGACGGGCGACGAGGCGATCGACGGCGTGCTCATCCGAATGGACGGCGTCGGCGATTCGGTGTTCACCGCCGAGTACACGGCGTTGCTGGCCTTCGGTGGTACGACCAGTTCGGTCACTGTGACCCAGGATGGGTCGGCGCCGCCGTCCGTCCGCCGTTCTGTGACCATCGGCGACGTGCGCTACATCAGCACCGACGACGCGAAATCCACCTGTTCGGTGGCAGCGACCGAGTGCGCCAGCGGCATCGACGCCGCCCGAGTCAGCGATACTGGCGTCACCCCCGACTTCGCCTTCGGCGACATGGCCAAGCGTCTCCGTCGTGACGCTGTCGCCCGCATCGGCGCCACCACCGCCAGCACCCGCGACATCGCAGGCGCCACTGCGACGTGTGTCGACGTGCCCGTCACCGGCGGCACCAAGCAGTACTGCGTGTTCGACAACGGGGTGCTGGCACGTTTCGTCGGCGGCGACGTGACCATCGATGCCACCAGCTACGCCCCGACAGTCAACGAGTCGTTGTTCGTCGTCTAGGGCACCTGCCTGGATCATCCCGCCTGTCCCTGCCCCACCGACCAACGAAGGTGTCCCTGAGCCGAATCTCCCTGGGTCGTGTGACCCGATCGAGTTGCCTTCTTCTGGTTTGTGTTGCAAACCGGTAAGGCCTCGCCAACCCGACTTGATCTCAGTCGTCGGCGAACCAGCTGCCGTGAAAGCCCACGGGCACACGCTGCGGCAGCGGCACGGTC
>JANNFQ010000436.1:0-3614 GCA_031380045.1 Acidimicrobiaceae bacterium | reverse complement strand
GCACAACGACGCACCCACCTCGCGGCGGTCGGCGAAGTTGCGCACGAACTCGTCGACCACACCGGCGAACCGGTCGTCGAACGTGCCCGCCACGACGCCGGTCGGTACGTCTCGCTGCAGTGCCGTCATCGATCTGCCCCCTGGCAACGATTCGCCGCCCTCACCTCGCGATACTGGCCACGATGACAGATCAGCTGCAACCATTCGAAGTCCAGCCCACAACGACGTGGTCTGAGCAGTTGCTTGCCGAAGCGATCGCCATCGCCAACATCCCGACGTTGCTGATGGTGCTGGTGCAGATGACGGGCGACCAGCGTTGGATTCAAGATCCGTATCGGCCATCACGTGCCGGCGGCATGGGCGACAACGACATGGGCGGCCTGAGTCCGGCGTTGCAGGCCGAGATCAGGGCTGCTGCGCTGACGGCGATCACGTCGTGGCACGCCGGGACACCGGTCGCCATACCCGAACCAGGGCCAGAGCTGTTGGTCGAGATGCTCAGCTGGGCGATGGGTGAGGCGGTGCCGCCCGAGTACGGACGCATGACCGGGGCCCAGCTCGGTCTGCCGCAAGCCCAGCCGACCACGCCGCTGCGTGTTCCCGACGGCTTCCACGTGCTGATCATCGGCGCCGGCGTTTCGGGCATGTGCGCGGCCGTGTCGTTGCAGCGGGCCGGTGTTCCGTTCACGATCCTCGAGAAGCACACCACGGTGGGCGGCGTGTGGTGGGAGAACCGCTATCCCGGTGCCGGCGTCGACACGCCGAATCATCTGTACTCGTACTCGTTCTCTCCGTACGACTGGACGCAGTACTTCGCGCTCCGCGACGAACTGCACGCCTACCTCGAGCACGTCGCCGATCAGTTCCAGCTGCGGCCGTCGATTCGCTTCGGTACCGAGGTTCGTGCGGCAGCCTATGACCAGGCCGAGCAACGCTGGGCGGTCGAGGTTCGCAACGCAGACGGCAGCGACGAGACGTTGCACGCGCCGATGGTGTTCAGTGCAATCGGCATCTTCAATCCACTGAAGGTGCCCGACATCCCTGGCCTCGACACCTTCGATGGACCGTGCTTCCACACCGGCAATTGGCCGGCCGACGTCGACCTGACCGGCAAGCGTGTGGCGATCATCGGCAACGGGGCCAGTGCTATGCAGGTCGGTCCCGAGATCCAGGACCTCGTGCAGTCGTTGACCATCTTTCAACGGTCACCGCAGTGGGCCGCACCGTTCGAACACTTCCGCAAGCCGGTGCCCGACTCGTTGCGGTTCCTGTTGCGCGAGGTGCCGCTGTATCGCGCGTGGTATCGGGTGCGCCTGGGTTGGACGTTCAACGATCGTGTCCATCCGTCGCTGCAGAAGGATCCTTCGTGGCCGCATCCCGAGCGCTCGTTGAATGCCATCAACGACGCGCATCGCGAGTACTTCACGCGCTACATCCGCAACGAGGTCGGCGAGCGCACCGATCTGCTCGAGCGCATCGTGCCCACCTACCCGCCGTTCGGCAAGCGCATGCTGATGGACAACGGGTGGTATCGGATGCTGACCAACGAGCGCGTCGAGTTGGTCACCGATTCAGTCGCCAGCATCGGACCCGACCGAGTCATGACCGATGACGGTCGCGAGTTCGAAGCCGACGTGTTGGTGCTGGCAACCGGCTTCGACGTACTGCGGTTCATCTCGACGTACGAGATCACCGGGCGGTCGGGTCGCACACTGCGCGACACGTGGGAGGACGACAACGCCAAGGCGTACCTGGGCCTGGCCATGCCCGACTTCCCGAACCTGTTCGTCCTCTACGGACCCAACACCCAGCCGGGTCACGGCGGCAGCCTGATCTTCGTGATCGAGATGCAACTGCGCTACATCATGGATCTGATGCGGCAGATGTTCGAGCACGACATCGCGGTGGTCGAGTGCCGCCAGGACGTGCACGACGACTACAACGCCGAGGTTGATCACGCACACGAGAACATGGTGTGGACGCACCCCGGCATGCAGACCTACTACCGCAACGCGAGGGGCCGAGTGGTGGTCAACATGCCATACCGCAACGTGGACATGTTCGAGCGAACCCGCCACGCCGACCTTGCCGAGTATCTCACCGAACCAGCCACGAACTGATCGACGTGCCTCGACGAGTTCGTGCTCACTCGAGCGGCTGCACCAGTTCGTTGTGGCCGATGGCGCTGAAGATGTAGTTGGCGTAGAACTGCTTGGCCTTGTCGGTGCGCAGGTGCACGCCGCCATCAGAGCCGCTCAACTCGTTCTCGATCTGGCCGGACAGGCCGTCCCAGTCGAGCACCGTCACGTTCGAGTACCGAGCCGGCAGTGACCAGATCTCGACGTTGTTGGCGGCAATGTACGGCTTTGGCGCGTGCACCGTCAGGAACACCACCTTCGGCACCTCGGCGGCTGGCAGGAATGCCATGATCGCGTCGTGCTGCTGAGCACTGACCGGGCCGTTGGTGCCGACCTGCAGCACGACGGTGCGGCCGATCTGGTTGGCATCACGCAACTGCGCGACACGGACTGCCATGTCGTCAGCCTGCCGCGACGCCTCGGCGTAGACCGTGAAGCCGCCCGCCCTCAGCTGTGGGACGGCGCCCAACATGACCGACTCGCCGATGGCGATCGGCGCGCGGAACTCGACGGGCACCGTGGTCTCGACCATCGGGATCACGGTGGTCGACGGCGCCGCCGGTTCGCCCGAAGCGCTGTCTGCGACTGGGACGTCGGTCTCGATCGGCAGGTCGGTGGGGATCGGCACAACTGTGGGTGACACTGCGGTCACATCGGCCAACACCGTGTCGGGTGCCGGTGCTGTCGCCGGCGCGCCGTCGCCGCGACTGGTCACCCACGCGAGTCCGACGATCAGCAGCACAGCGGCCGACGCGACCAGCGCCACCCCCCACGGCTTTCCCGGCGGCCGGCTTTGAGGCGCCCACGCTCGCTGCGGCATCGTCGCGTGCTGTTCGATCTGGCGGTCCATCTGCCGACCGGCTGCGCGCAGTCGTTCTTCCAGGGTCGCAGGCATCAGGGGCCTTCCAACATTGAGCGGAGCCTGGCGAGGCCCCGGTGGACATGATTGGTGACGGCTGCCTCGCTGGCGCCCAGCAGCAGGGCCACCTCGCGATAGCTGTACGCATAGCAGTGCACCAGCACCACCGCGACGCGTTGGTCGTGCCGCAGCCCCGCCAGTGCGGCGAACACGTCGCCGTCGAACGGTTCGGCGTCGTCACTGAAGGGGGGCTCGACAGCCAGCTGCGGCTGGCGCACGCTCCATCGACGATGACGTCGTGCGGCGGTCTGACCGACCCGGTAGAGGTAGCCCGCTGGATTGTCCATTGTCATCACCCGCTGGCGATGCTGCACGGCCCAGGCCATCGCCTCGGATGCTGCGTCAGAGCCGATGTCGAGTCCGTTACGCGCCACCAACGCCCGCCGCACCGTGCACTCGAGCGCGACCAGCGCCCGTTCGACCGCCGCATCGGGATAGAGGCCGGCATCGAAATCTGGATCGATCGCGGCGTCGTCGGGAACCATCACAATCGGTATGAGCACGTGCTCATCCAATTCCTTTCACCTCGACGTTGAACCTTCGGTCGCTGCCGGGCC
>JANNFQ010000383.1:0-10861 GCA_031380045.1 Acidimicrobiaceae bacterium | reverse complement strand
CCCGACGGCGGACCGTGAGACGCCACCATAGACCGCCGTACAACGCTGGACGGCGCCTCGCCCACCCCTCAGCGGACGCTTTGACACTCAATGCACACCACCTCTGTCGATGAGGCCACGGTGCGGATCGAAGGTTGGCGTGAATGGCGACTTCGGCGCCCGTTGATGCGGCGATCCCCGACCGTCAGCGGAGTGTCCACTCATTTGGTCGGCACACCCTCAGTCGATCAAGAAAGCTTGCCATCGGCGTGGCGGCGGAGCCGTTCATCGAAGGTGGCCACCGCTGTGTTCCGGGCGCCAGCGCTCGCGAGGACACAGCAGTCGGGCATCTTGCAGCCGGTGTTGACACGTAGTTTGGCGAGTGTCAGCGGATCGATCGGTGTGTCGTCGATCTCGACACCGATGGCCAGCAGATCAGCCCACACCGCGTCCGCGACACCGTTGCGTACCGCAGCGACGAGCACTTCGGCTGCTGTGATCGGGTGCACGAGCAGCGGCGGTGAGGCATCCTCAAGGATCACGACGGCGGCTAGGTGGTGAGCGTCGTTCGGGTCGAGGAAGGCGATCAGAACGCTGGCATCGACGACGATCACTCTGGCCAGTCCTCACGGAGGTCATCGAGGTGGCCTGCCAGGTACAGACCTGGGAAGCGTCCTGCGCAGTTGCGCACGGTGTCGCGGTGTCGGCCTTGCTGCTCGGCAATCGTTTCGGCACCCAGTTGAACGAGACGACGGAGGACGTCGGCGCGAGACTCTCCTGGATACAGCGCAGCGGCGGTGTCGATGGCCTGGGCGAGCTCGTCGGTCTCGGTCAACAGATGGCGGGGACGAACGGTCGGCATCGCCAAAGTGTATCACCGACCCCAACGGTGCAACACCGAGTCTCTTCTTGCCGCTGTGAGAAGTCTTGAGCACGTCGGCCGGTCATCGAACCGCTCAGGGCCACAGTCCGATCGAACGCTCGAACGAGCTCAGGATTGTGGCGACGATCCCATCGAGTGCCTGTCGAACATCGTCGGCCGTCGGGTCGCCGTTGCCGTCAGCCCAGCGCTGCAGCGTGCGTAGACCCGGTGCGGTCGACGTGTCGATCTGTGCCCATCGCTGCGCCGCCGTCGCTCGGTCGGTGGTCCAGCATCGGTCGTGACGGCTGACCAGGCCGGCCACGGCAAGCAACACCTTTCGCGCCAGCTTTCGTCCCAACAGCGGGTCGTCGCCGTGGGTCAACGATTCACGCCACTGCTGCGCATGGCGGGCCAGGTCTCCGTTGAAGCTGCGTGCGGCCAACGTGTCGCCGGGATAGCTCGGCAATGGCGATCCGACATCTGGCCCGACGAGATGCACGCAGTAGTGGCGTAGGAAGACCCGATTGCCGTACGACTCGTCGTCGTCTCGTTCGTAGTCGGGGGAGTACGCCGTGGCGACCTCGACAGCGCGGCACACACCCGCGAACTCGACCGACAACCGTGTCGACATCGCCGCGGCGTCTGATGTCGGTACGCCGATCGTCAGCAGATCGACGTCGGATGTACCTGGCTTCGCCACGCCGGTTGCGACCGAGCCGTAGATGTACAGCGAGCAGTCGTCGCCGCGCATCTGGACCTCTTCGATCGCTGCCTCGACCACTGGCCTGAACGGTTCGGCCACGCGGTCTCGCCGGGATCCGGTCACGATCAGCCCGTCGGCATCGAGGCCCTCATCCGGATCACGCATCGTCACCAGCGTGGCACGCGTGGACATCGTGATGGCCCAGAGTTGTGCCGGCAAGACCGAGGGTCTGACAAGCACACTCACCCGGTTTGGTCCGACGCGATGTGCACGGTATGTTAGTTATGCTTAACACATCGAATGAAGCAGGTCGACACCGACCGGTCCAACTCAACGAAAGGGTGCCCGTGCGCCAGTCATCCAACGTTCCTGTCCGTCCCTCGCGAGTCCTGAGCCCCATCGCCGTGCTGGCCGTGGTCGGCAGCGTCATGTTGTCGGCCTGCGGCAGTGACGACCCGTCGTCATCCACGCTGGTGCCTGGCGAAACCACGCTGGCGCCCGAAGACATCAAGGTCGACGCGAGCGTCGTCACCGCCGGACTCACCAAGATGCCGGCGACCATTGCATCGGCGATCGCCGCGATCGGCACGCCTGATGCCGAGGCAAAGCTGGACGCGATCGAGGAAGAGTGGGCCAGCTTCGAAGGCACCGTACGTGACACCGATCAGGACCTCTATCTGGCCATCGAAGACCAACTGACGCCCCTGCAACGCCAGATCGCCGATGGTGACACCGAGGCAGCAGCGGCGACGTCTGCCAAAATGGCCGATCTGTTCACCCAGTACCTGACCAAGTACCCCGGATGACTCGTCGGCTGTTACTCGCGGTTGCCGGCCTGATCGGCACCGTCGCGTTCATGGCGATGCTGCCCAGCACGCCCGTGGCCGCCAGTTCCAGCCGAGATGATGCGATCGAGCAGATCCAGAAGGTTCGGATCAGCATCGACCTGACGCTGTCGCTCATCAAACAGGGCAAGAGCCAGGAAGCGTTCGACGCCGCGGCCAACGGGTATCTGAACCACTTCGAGCTGGTCGAGGTGCCGCTCAGGATCGTCGACAACGACCTGACGATCGATGCCGAAGGACGATTCGCCGACATCCGTCAGCTGATTCGTGATCAGGCACCCGTCGATGATGTTCGCGCCGAACTGGTCGAGTTGCGCGGCGTGCTCGACACCATCGAACGCAAGCTGACTGCATCGGGTGCCGCGGCTCCTGCGCTCATCTTCGGGCAGAGCTTTCTGATCATCTTCCGCGAGGGGTTCGAGGTTGTGCTGCTGGTCAGCATTTTGCTGGGCTATCTCGAAGCTGCCAGGTCGCCAGCCTTCATCAAGCCGATCCTGATCGGCATCGGCCTGGCCTGTGTGGCCACCGTGTTGACAGTGATCGTCTTGCGGCTGGTGTTCGAGTCACTGCCGTTCTCGATCGAAGTGCTCGAGGGCATCACTGCGATGGTCGCCGTCGTGATGCTGTTCTACGTGTCGTTCTGGCTGGTGGCGCGCATGGAGCACAAGCGCTGGATGGAGTTCGTCCGCGCTCGCCTGTGGAGCGCCGTGTCACTGGGTTCGACTTTCTCGTTGATCATGGTGGGCTTCACCGCTGTGTATCGCGAGGGCTTCGAAACGGCGCTGTTCTACCAGGCGCTGTGGTCGTTCGGCGAAGGACTGGGTGTGTGGGTTTTGGCTGGTCTGTTCGCCGGCCTGCTGGCGTTGACGGCCGTAGCCCTGGCGATGTTCCGGCTGGGTCGGCGCGTGCCGGTCAAGCGGTTCATGAACGTCGCTGTGGTCTGCGTGATGATCACCTCGGTGACGTTCTTGGGCAACGCCGTCCATGCCCTACAGGCCGGCGACCTCATCGCCTACCACCGCTTGGACAACTGGCCGCGTCTGCCCATCTTCTTGTCTCAGGTCAGCGGGTACTGGCCCACCGTGCAGAGCGTCGTCGCCCAGATCGTGCTGTCGGCGGTCTATCTGATCGGTGCGCTCTACGCCTTCGTCATCAAGCCTCGGCGGCAACTCGCTGCGGTACGGTCGGCGTCGAAGTCGTCCTCGTCGTCGAAGTCGTCATCGTCATCGGCCATTGCAGTCTGAGCAGGTATCCACGGTGGCCCTCCGAGTTGGAGTTGATGTGGGTGGCACGTTCACCAAGGCCGTCGCGATCGACGGCGTCACGGGACAACTCGTTGCCCGTTGTGTGGTGCCGACCACCCACGATGCTGTCGCGGGTGTAGCAGAGGGCGTCGTCCGGTGCGTCGCAGAAGTGGCCGACGAGGTCGGCGCGGCGAACATCGAACTGGTCACCCACTCAACCACACAAGCCGTGAACGCTCTGCTTGAAGGCGATGTCGCTCGTGTCGCTGTGTTCGGCCTGGGCCGAAAGCCAGATCTGGCCAAGGTTCGTCGGCGCACCTCGCTGGCATCTGTCGAGCTGTCGCCTGGCAAGCGCCTGCCGGCCTCGCCCATCTTCTTCGACGTCAGCGACGGTCTGAACGCCAACGATGTTCGCGCCGAACTGAACCGGGCCATCGGCGAGGGCGTCGGAGCGGTGTCGGTGGCCGAGGCGTTCTCGCCAGACGACGATCGCAACGAGCAAACGGTCGTGCAGATCGCCCGAGAGGCGGGTCTGCCCGCGTGCGCCAGCACCGAGTTGTCGGGCCTGTACGGATTGGAACTTCGCGCCGTCACGGCGGCGTTGAATGCGTCCATCCTGCCGATTGCGGTTCGTACGGCCGGGTACGTCGAACAAGGCGTGCGCGACGCACACATCGCTGCCACAGTCATGGTCATGCGCGGCGACGGCGGCGCCACCGATCTGGCCGGGTTCCGCGACGCTCCGGCCAGGACCCTGTACTCGGGGCCGGCCGCCTCGGTGGCGGGAGCACTTCGTTCGGGTGCGTTGACCGATGGCGTCATCGTCGAGGTCGGCGGGACCTCCACCAACGTTGCTGCGATTCGCGATGGCCGTCCCCTGATGTCGTACGTGACGGTGGCGTCGCACGCCACCGCCCTTCGCGCCATCGACGTTCGAGTTGCGGGCGTGGCCGGCGGATCGATGCTGCGCGTTCGGAAGCGTCGGGTGCACGCTGTGGGCCCGCGCAGCGCCCACATCGCCGGTCTGCCGTACGCCTGCTTCCTGGAACCCCAGGGTTTCGTCGAGGCCAGCGGCACCACGATCGCTCCTCGTGTGGGCGACGACGACGATCACTTCGTACTGTTGTTGCCAGACGGAACGCGCGCCGCGTTGACCGTCACGTGTGCCGCCAATGCGTTGGGCATCACCCAGCCGGGTGATCATGCGTGGTCGGCAACGGCGCACGACTCGGCCGTGGCCGCGTTCCGGGTCGCCGGCCAGTACTGCGGCATCGACGGACTGGAAGTCGCCCGACGGATGATGACGGCAGCCAGCGACGCGGTGTGCGAACTGGTGTTCAACCTGGTCAAGTCGCAGAAGCTGCGCAGTCCGGTCATCGTTGCTGTGGGCGGAGCGGCGGGCGCGCTGGGCAGGTTCGTGGCATCGCGGATGGGTCTGTCGTGCACCGTGCCGGCCGGGGCCGAGATCATCTCGTCGATCGGCGATGCACTCTCGATGGTGCGCACCGAACGCGAGCGCACGGTCAGCAACCTCACTGCCGACATCGTGCGCCAGCTGTCAGACGAGGCCGAGAACGAGGCGTTGGCCGCGGGTGCAGCACCCGGCACCGTCGAGGTCCGCATCGAGGAGCTGCCCGAGCGCGGAACCGTTCGCGCCATCGCAACCGGCACGGTCGGTCTGCGCACCGGCGCCCTACCGGGCCAGACACTGGTGACCGCCCAGACGATCAGCGCGCGCCGGGGGGCCGGCACCAAGGTCACGCAGGCCGGCGCCTTCTGGTTGGTCGATCATCGTGGCTCGATCGGCATCGTCGATCGATTCGGCGATCCAGTAGCAACCGTCAAGGGCGTGCGCTGTGACGTTGCCGAACTTGTCGACACCGTCGAGCAACTGACTCGCATCCGTGGTCCGATCACATTGCGGCCGTCGATCTGGCTGATCAGCGGCGGTCGAATTGCCGAGCTCGGCAGCGCTGACATGATCGAAGCGGCCTTGGCGCTGCACGACCCGAACGACCCATCCGAAGCCCTGATCGTCGGAAGGAAAACCTGACATGGTCGACTACATCCCGCTGTCGCGACGACGCCGAAACGCAACGCTCGTCGCACTTGCCACGCTGGTGGCCGGGCTTGTCATCGGGATGGTCGTCGGGCGTTCGACCGCCATCACCGCGCCGGAAGCCGCTCGCGACGTCCGGTCGCAGGGCGACACGTTGGGCACTCGCATCGAAGCGTTGACCATCGAGTACGACCAAGCAGTCAGCGGTGGGGGCGACACGATTCAGGGTGGGGTGTTGGACGCACTGGATCTGATCGACGCCGACATCGACGACCTGATCGACGAAGCGCCATGGCTCGGTGCCACGCAGGTGCAACAGCTGCACGACGCAACCGCAGCAGTGCGCGCCGCAGGCGAGGACGGCGTCGACCCCGAGCGGTTCTCGACGATCGCCAGCGGTACCGCGAAGATCATTCGCGACACCTTCGGTGTGTCGGACTGACCCGATTCATCAGAAGCGCGGTCAGACCGTGCCGAACCGGTCGCGCAGCTCGCGCTTCAGGATCTTGCCGCTGACGTTCTTGGGCAGCTCGTCCACGAACTCCACACGGCGCGGCGTCTTGAACCCGGCGAGGCGATCACGACACAGCGAGATGATGTCGGCCTCTGTGACGTCGGCACCGGCGCGCCGAGTGACCACTGCGGTGACCCGTTCGCCCCATGTGGCGTCGGGCAGGCCGATGACCGCAGCCTCGGACACACCCGGATGCGCGTACAGCACTTCCTCGACCTCGCGCGAGTACACGTTCTCGCCGCCGGTGATGATCATGTCCTTCTTGCGGTCGACGATGTAGAAGTAGCCCTCTTCGTCGCGGCGAGCCATGTCGCCGGTGTGGAACCAACCACCTTGGAACGCTTCGTCTGTGGCCTCGGGACGGTTCCAGTAGCCCTGCATGACCTGTTCGCCCTTCACGATGATCTCGCCAACCTGGCCGGGAGGCAGCTCGTTCATGTAGTCGTCGACCACCCGCACGGCGGCGAACGTCATCGGCACACCACACGATGCCAGCAGATGCTCTTCGCCACTGATCGCGCGGACATGGGCATCGAACGAGTGCACCAACACGTTGCCGCCCAACTCGGTCATGCCGAAGCCCGACCAGACCACCGGGCCGAAGCGGGCGATGGCGGCCTTCAGCACCTCGACGGGCATGGCCGCCGCGCCATAGCCGATGCTGGTCAGGCTGCTGAGGTCATAATCGTCGATCTTCGGGTGCTGCAACAGCATGGCCATCATGGTGGGGGCCAGGCCGGTTGCGGTGATCTTGTGCCGGTCGACCAGATCCAGGAACAGGTCGGGGCTGTACGCCCGCATCAGCAGCACCGAGGCGCCGGCCAGGTGGTTCTGCGTGACCAGGTAGCCAGCCACGTGACACATGGGGAAGCACAACATCATCCGGTCCTCGGCCTTCACCCCGTAGGCGATGACGCAGTTGAGCTTGGCCGTCAACAGGCTGCGATGGGTGAGCAACGCTCCCTTCGGTCGGCCTGTGGTGCCACTGGTGTAGAGCTGCCACGCCACGTCGTCCTCGGAGGGGCGAGGCAGGGGATGGTCGGCCGAGGCGGTGCCGACGAACTCGTCGTAGTCGAGCAGCGATGCCTCGGCACTGGCCGCGCCACCAGCCCCGATCACGATGACGTGTTCGACGGCCGGCCACTCGTCGCGCACAGCCAACATCGCCGGCACGTACGACGCCTCGATGATCAGCACCTTGGCCGACGAGTCGTTGATGATCCAGCCCAGCTCGTGTGGGTTGAGTCGATAGTTCAGGAACACCAGAGCCATCTGCGCCGACGGCACCCCGTAGTACGCGTCGACATATTCGGCGACGTTCTCGGCAAGGATGGCGACGCGATCGCCCGGCCCCGCCAAGCCTGTCAGTGCGGCTGCCAGCCGATGGGCGCGGTCGCGGAGCTGCGTGAACGTGAACGATCGATCGTCGATCGTCAGCGCGTTGCGCTGTCCCCATTTCAACGCATTCAGCTCGAGGATGTCTCCGAGCAGCATCGTCACCCCCCGTGTTTCGCCCGTCCCGGCTCCTCGGACCCAGGCGGTGTCCACGACGGAATCTAACAGTCCTTAGATGGACGCATGTCAGACGGAACACTGCGCGCCACCGCCGTCTGACACAATGGGTCGATGGCAGCTCCGAGCAGGCCGACGAAGTCGGAACTGACCAGGCAGCGCATCCTGGACGCGGCGGCCAAGATCTTCCGATCCGAGGGATACTCGGGTGCCCGGCTCAGCGACATCGCCGCGGCGGCGGGCATCCAGACCGGCAGCCTGTACTACCACTTCGAATCTCGCGAGGCGCTGGTCGAGCAGGTGTTGCACCTGGGCATCGCGGTGGCCAGGCAGCACGTGGAGGAGGCCGTCGGCGCGCTACCCAGCGATGCGACCGCACTGGATCGGGTCAAGGCGGCCATCTTGGCGCACACCGAAGTGCAACTCGAGATCAGCGACTATTCGTCAGCACATGCACGGATCATCGGCCAGGTGCCTGCCGATGTGCGGCGGCGCAACCTGGTCGACCAGATCAACTACGGCGAGTACTGGGACGCGCTGTTGAAGGCAGCGGTATCGGCGGGTCAGATCCGTGACGACCTGGACCTGTACATCGCCCGGATGCTGATGTTCGGCGCCCTGAACTGGACCTCGGAATGGTTCAGGCCGCGGGCTGGCCGATCGGCGCAACTCGTTGCCGATCAAGCGCTGGCCATCCTGTTGCACGGTGTCGAGGTGGCCCGGGCCGAACCGATCCGTGTGGCACCGCGGCGGCATGTCAATGGCCGCCGTCCGCCGACAAAGAGCGAACGTCGAGGCTGAGAGCCCGTCACAACGTGTCGCCGATTATCTTTCGAATGCAGATTCGAATATGCTCTGATCGACTCGTCGACCATCGATGCCGTTCGAGAGCAAGGAGCACGCCATGCACGCCGGTCTCAGCCTGATCTTCCAGAACCTCGATGGGCAGATGTCCGATGCCCAGATGTACCGCCACGAACTGGCCTTGGCGGCCCGTGCCGAGAGCGCTGGTTTCGATTCGGTCTGGACGCCCGAGCATCACTTCTCGGACTACCAGCTGACCCCGAACGTTCCGCAGTTCCTCGCTTGGGTCGCCGGCCAGACATCGCAAGTGAAGCTCGGAACGATGGTCACCGTGTTGCCGTGGCACGACCCCGTGCGTGTGGTCGAGAACTTCTCACTCCTCGATCATCTGTCGGATGGCAGGGCGATGCTGGGTCTGGGACGCGGCCTGGGCCGTGTCGAGTTCAACGGCTTCCGCGTCGAGATGAGCGAGTCGCGGCGACGATTTACCGAGTACACCGAGGCGATCGTCGAAGCACTCGAGACCGGTGTCATCGAGTACGACGGCGAGTTCTACAAGCAGCCGCGCATAGAGATCAGACCCAAGCCACTCGCGTCGTTCAAGCATCGCACGTTTGCCTCTGCCATCTCGCCGGCATCGATGGACATCATGGCCCGCCTGGGCGTCGGGCTGATGGTGATCGCCCAGAAACCGTGGGAAACGGTCGAGGTCGAGTTGGCCGAGTATCGGACGCGCTTTCGCCAACTGAACGGCGAAGAGGCCAGCAAGCCCATCCTGTGCGTGTTCGTCGGTGTCCACCACGACCCTGCCGAAGCGCAGCGGATGCGCGACGTGTACTTGCAGCGGTACTGCCGATCCACGGTGGAGCACTACGAGTTCGACAACGTCGGCTTCGCCGACATCGAGGGCTACGAGTACTACGCCGGGTTGGCCAAGAACATCCAGAAGCACGGCCTGGAGAAGTTCAACGGTTACCTTGCCGATCTTCAGGTGTGGGGCACACCCCAGCAGGTGGTCGCCAAGCTGCTGGAGTACGTCGAGCGATGCGACGCCGGGGGAGTGCTGGCAACGCTGTCGTTCGGCGGCATGCCGCCCGATCAGGCGGCCGCCAACTTCGATCTGTACGCCAACGAGGTGCTTCCGGCGCTGCATGCGCACAACGTCGGTGGCGACATCGGTGTCACCTACGCAGCTGTTCCCGTTTCCTGACGTTCCAGTTTCCTGACAGGGCCGAGGCGCATCGGGTCAGCGCGGCATGTGGAATCCGCCCGACACGCTGAGCACCTGACCGGTCAGCATTCGTGCTGGGGCCGATGCCAGGAAGACCACCGATGACGCGATGTCGACAGCCTCGGGACGAGTGCGGAGGGGTGCAGCGGCCTCGATGCTCTGAATCTGCTTGTCGCCCATCTTGATGTCGGTCTGCCACAGACTCATCTCGCCGATGTCGTCGTCCTGCGGGATGACCAGCCCCGGACAGATCGAGTTGGCGCGAATGCCGTACCGGCCGTACTCCTTGGCGATCGTGCGTGTGAACGACATGACGCCCGCCTTCATCGCCCCGTAGTCGGCCATGCGGAACTCGCCGAAGCCGGCATCGCTGGAGATGGAGATGATCACGCCGCTGCGACGTTCCACCATGGCCGGCAGCACGGCGCGCGTTGCGTTCAGCGTGGGGAACATGTTCAGTCGGTATGCCTGGTCCCAGCGTTCTGGGCTCAGGTCCAAGAAGAACTCGGCAGTACCGTTCCAACCGACGTTGTTCACCAGAACACCGACGGGGCCCAGGTCGCGCTCGACCTCCAGCGCGGCCGCAGCGGTGCCGTCGACGTCGGTCAGATCGACGGTGTACGGCGTACATGAGCCGCCGTCGGCGTGAATGTCGGCTGCAGTACGGCTGGCCATCGCGCTGTCGCGATCGAAGACGGCAACGTTCGCCCCTTCGCTGGCGAACAACCGCGAGATTGCGCGTCCGATGTTTGATGCTCCGCCGGTCACGATGACCACGCGACCATTGAGTCCAAGATCCATGGTGAAGGCCCCCTAGCAGGGCTCGCCGGCGTCGGCCAGCAGCTTGTTGATCGCGGTGTGATAGTGCGCCAGGGCAGGTTCCATTTTGCCGTAGATCACCTCGGGCAGTGCGCCCGAGGCAAGGTTGCGCTGCACGCCTTCCTGCGCCGGGAAGTCCTCGGTGTTGGTCACGCCCAACAGCACATCGAGGTTCTTGGTGAAGTAGCGCCGCGCCTTGTCGGTGAGCTCGGGCCCGGGCCCGAACACCGACGTGGACACCACAGTGCGATCGGGGGCGATAGGCGCCAATCGCCAGAGCTCGATGTGG
>JANNFQ010000378.1:0-4364 GCA_031380045.1 Acidimicrobiaceae bacterium | reverse complement strand
CGTGTGCACCCGGCTGGCCGGAGCATGCCCGTTCCATGAACTGACCCTGACCGAGGCGCTGGCGCTGGGCAAGCCGGTGGTGTACCTGGTGGGCACCCCGGCCCACTGCACCACGGCAACATGCGGTCCGGGTCTGGACTTTCTGGTGGACGCCTCACCCGCCTATGCCGACCGAGTGACCTTCGTGCACGCCGAGGTCTATTCCGACCCCGAAGGCACCACCGTTGCGCCGGCAGTGAACGCCTTGACCTTGGCGTACGAACCGGTGATGTTCTTCACCGATGCCGCCGGCGTGTTGACCGACCGCGTGGACATCGTGTGGGATGCCGCAGATCTGAAGGATCTGCTGGCCGCTGCGTTCGGTTGACCCGGACTGCTGACCGACCTGGTTGGCCGACGATCGTCAGCCGCGTAGTTTCAGCTGAAACTTGAGCCGCAACCGCAGGTGCGCGTGGCGTTGGGGTTGGTGATGCTGAACCCTGGCGAGTTCAGGCCGTCTTTGTAGTCCAGCGTGGCGCCTTCGAGCAGCTGCTTCGACGCTTGGTCGACCACGACGCTGACCAGGGTGCCATCGGTGCCGAACGTGGCCTTCTCGTCGTCGGCGGCGAAGTCGCCGTCGAAGAACATCTCGTACGAGAAACCACTGCAGCCACCGGGGCGCACGGCGACGCGGAGCGCCAGATCGGTGGCGCCTTCGGCCTCGAGCAGTTCCTTGACCTTGGAGGCTGCGGTATCGGTGAGCGTGATCACGTTGGGTTCTCCTGTGGTGCGGCTGAACGGTGCGGCTGAACGGTGCGGCGTGACTTGGTTTGTTCCCGAACGGGCGCAAACCAGCTGTGACTGTGACGACAGTGAAGTGTAACGCTTTGCACCCGTACAATCATTCCCGTGGAAAACACCGCTGCTGTGCCCACTGAGGCCCAGGTCTTCGACCTGTTGCGGTCTGTCATCGACCCCGAACTGGGCGCCGACATCGTGTCGCTGGGCATGGTTCCGCACGTGACCGTTTCGACCGATGGTCATGTCGAGGTCGGCGTCAAGCTGACCATCGGCGGATGCCCGCTGCGCGCCCAGATCAAGCGCGACGTCGAGACCCGGGTTGCGGTGCACCCGGGCGTCACCTCGGTGCACATCGACTGGGGCGAGATGACGCCCGAAGAACGCAGCCAGGTCATGTCGAAGGCCCGGTGGAACGCACGCGAGAACCCTCCCGATACCGAGGTGCCGCTGACCGCGCGCATCTTGGCCATCGCCAGCGGTAAGGGCGGTGTGGGCAAGAGCTCGGTCACCGTCAACCTGGCCGCGGCGGTTGCCGCGCAGGGCTTCACGGTCGGCGTGCTGGATGCCGACATCTGGGGCTTCTCGGTGCCGCGCCTGTTGGGCATCGACGACCGCATGGAAGCCCAGCCGGTGGCCGGCAGTGACAAGCCGAAGATCATCCCCAACGAGCGCAAGGTCGGTCGCGGGCTGCTGAAGGTGGTCAGCACCGGCTTCCTGGTTGGCGAAGACACTGCGCTCATGTGGCGTGGGCTGATGCTGACCAAGGCAGTCGAGCAGTTCTTGCGCGATGTGCATTGGGGCGAGCTCGACTACCTGTTCATCGACATGCCGCCGGGTACCGGCGACGTGCAGATGGGCCTGGCGCGCATGCTGCCGCGCACCGATCTGCTGATCGTCACCACGCCTGCATTGGCCGCGCAGAAGGTGGCAGCGCGGGCGGCCGACATGGCCCGACGCAGCTTCCTACGGGTGTGCGGTGTCATCGAGAACATGAGCTCGTTCACCTGCGATCACGGGCAGTCGTATGCGCTGTTCGGCGAGGGCGGCGGGCAGGCGCTGGCCGACGAGATCGGCGTGCCGTTGCTGGGTCAGATCCCCCTCGAGGCTGCGGTCGCGGCCGGCGGCGACGCTGGCGCCCCGGTGTCGCTCGACGGCGTCGGCCCCGCCGCCGACCAGTTCCGGGCCATCGCCCGGCAGATCATCGACCAGGTGGCGCCTCCCACCAACATGGCTGGTTGCTCGGCGCGCATGCTGTCGATGGTGGCCGCAGCGCTGGACGCTCGCCCAGCCGCGAGCTAGTCCAGCGTGTTCAGTCCAGCGTGTCGTAGTCGGCATCGTCGGGCATGGCGATGCCGATGAGCTTGCCCTCTGCATCGAGGCGCAGCTTCGGCAGCACGCAGCGCGGCATCGGCCAGGTCCTGGAGGTGGCCATCGCCTGAGCAACACTGGTGAACGGCAGCAACATCTGCAGCGTGGTGATGGTGGGCGGCATCATGGTCAGCTCGCCATCGGCCTGACGCTGCAGCGCGTCGGCGGGCCGGGTCCACAGGCTGGCGATGGTTTCGTTGTCGTCGTGGGTCGATGTCTGCCCTGGCGGCGCGGGCACCAGATAGAAGCGGGTGTCGAACCGACGCGAGCTCTCGCCCTTCGGCGTGATCCAGTGCGCCACCCACACCAACTGTTCGATGGCTGGCTGCAGGTCGTGCTGCTGGCACAGCGTCAACAGGTCGATCGAGCCGTCGTGCACACCGACGCGCGCTGCCAGAGCCGGGTGACCATCAGTGATCGTCTCGAAGGTGCCCGGCGTGTGGGCCAGCAGCACGCCCGCCTCTTCGAAGCACTCGCGGATGGCCGCCAGGCGGAAGGCACGATCGATGTCATCACCATCGGTGGCCTCGACGCGACCACCCGGGTAGACGTACATGCCACTGCCGAACACTGCGTTCAGGGTGCGCCGCAGCATGAACACCTCGATACCCGGTTCGCCATGCTGGGCGTCGCGGATGATCATCACCGTGGCCGCGGGTCGCACCGGAACCGGAGCGGCAGTGAGGTCAGCGTCGTTCGAGGTGGGGTTCGCGGTCACATCTGCGACCGTACCCGCAGGCCGTGACCGGCCGACGACCAGAGCGGCGTGGTCAGTGGCCTAGTGTCGCGGCTGTGCTGGTGTGGATGGATCTGGAGATGACCGGCTTGGATCCCCAGAAGCATGTCATCGTCGAGATCGCCACGTTGATCACCGACAACGAGTTGAACATCGTCGAAGAGGGCCCCGATCTGGTCGTGCATCAATCCGAAGAGGCGCTGGCGCTGATGGAGCCGATCGTGGTCGACATGCACACCAAGAGTGGGCTGCTGGAAGCGATCCGCGCATCCACGGTCACGTTGGAACAAGCAGGGGCCGAGACGCTGGCATTCATCAAGCAGCACGTGCCCGAGGCGCGCAAGGTGCCACTGTGCGGCAACTCCATCGGTATGGACCGGCGGTTCCTGGACCAGTACCTGCCCGACATCGAGAACTGGCTGCACTACCGCAGCATCGATGTCAGCAGCGTGAAGGAACTGGTGCGTCGCTGGTACCCCAACATCAACAAGGGTCAGCCGTACAAGGCCGGCTCGCATCGGGCGCTCGACGACATCCGTGAAAGCGTGTCCGAACTGCGCTTCTATCGCGAGCGCGTCTTCGTACCCTCCACCACCAGTGCAGCCACGGCTGCCGCTTCGGCCGCTGCGTCAGCGTCAGCCGCTGCTGCGGCCGACGGGGCATCGGCCGCTGGGCCCACCGCTCCCTGATTCGTCGATCGCCTGATTCGTCCGTCGTCTGACTCCGCTGGTCGTATGACTGGGGGTCAGCTGGTGTCCTGATCGGGTCGCAGCCGGCGATCGCGCCATGTGACCTCGCGGCCCAGCCGACGTGCAAGCAGGCTGCGCACCACCACGCCCACGAACAGCAGCGTGGCCAGTGGATGCAGCACCACGACCCACGGCGCGAATCGTCCGGCGCGACGGGCCAGCACGGCCAACTGCACGGCGGTCGCCACGGCGAACCAGCACGACACCAGCCATCCACCGGCCAGCGACGCGACCCAGGCGGCGGTGGCCGCCGTCGACCACCACGGTGCTGCATCGGCGCCAATGGCGATGCCCTTGGTCCAGCCTTCGATCACGGCTCGGCGACCGCCCGGATACATGCGGAACGATGTGCCGGCGGCCGACCCGACGAACAGTTCACGCTGACCGAACTTCCGGGCGAGGGCGATGTCTTCCAGGATCGCCGCGCGCACGTCGTCGGCTGCGTGGCCACCCACCGCCACGTACCGATCACGGCCGCACGCCAGCACCGGGCCGAACGCCACGCGTCCAGCTCGGCGCGCACCCAGGGCACTGAACGCGCCGCTGCCCATCAGCGCGACCACGTTGAACACCACGCTGAACTGTTCGAAGCCGTGGCGCACACCGGACCCCGGCCGATGCCATGGCTGCACCGAGACAAGTGCGTCAGGCGATTGGGCGAGCGCGAACGCAACCGCATCCAGCAGGGCCGCACCGGGCGTCACATCGGCATCCACGAACACCAACACCGG
>JANNFQ010000342.1:0-10126 GCA_031380045.1 Acidimicrobiaceae bacterium | reverse complement strand
GAACGCGGCGAGCACCAGCAGGCCGAGCACCAGCACTCGAAAGCGTTCGCCGGCGACGTGGCGCCTCACAGGGAAGCCGGCCAACTGTCCGGCGAACAGTGCCGGTAGGGCAATTGCTGCCGCCACGACGCCATCGTGGTTCACCCGCCCAGCTCCGAGGAACAGCGTGATGCTGAACACGTTCGACAGCCCGAACACGGTGTTCAGCGTGCCCCGAAAAGCATCGGGAGGCAGCTGCCGCGCTTGCAGAGCGAAGACCAACGGAGGGCCATTCGTCGACAAGGACGTGTTCAGCACACCGCTGATGAATCCTGCGCCAAGTTCCAGCCCTGGGCCGGCACGGGTCAAGTTCACCTTGATCGCCAAGAGCGCGACTGCAATCAGCACAGCCGCGCCCAGCATGCCGCGTAGCACCGCCTCGCCGACCGACACGTAAACCCAGAAACCCAGCGGCATCCCCGCATATGCGCCCAGCGTCATGCGACGCGCGATCGCTCGCTCGACGTGGTGTCGGTGATGCCACGCCTGGAACAACGTGACGCCCGCACCCAGCAAGGTGGTGATGACCACCGCTTCCTTGGTCCCCACCTTCAAGGTCATCAGCGGTACAGCCAGCAAGGCGAAGCCGAATCCCGAGATGGCCTGCACGAATGCGGCTGCGAACACGGCCACGGCAACCATGATCAGTTCAGGTGAGGTCACGCAGACGCACCATCAGATCGGGCCATCAGATCGGGCCATCAGAACAGTGAGCCTTGCTCTGCGGTCCCGACGGGCAAGGGATCGGGCAGAGGCGCCAGGTTCGGCACCAACTGGCGTACTGCGTCGTGAAATCCGCGGGCGAGGTCGGGCGCATCGAGGTTGTCTGGCGTGTGGACGAACACGGTCGGGTAGCGCCCGTCCCGCAGCCAGTCGGCCACGATCGGGTGCCAGTCGCGCAGGCCGGCCATCGTGACATCGGGATGGTCCGACCCGATGATGCGAACGATCGGTTCGTCGGTGATCGCGTCCGTCAGTGCAGGAATTCGCGGCTTCTTGCCCCACGTCTGCCTTCCCGCCTCCGACATGGGCGGACGTGCATACAACGGCCGTGAGTCCAGCAGCACCCGCTCGACGGAGTGCCGCCCGAGGAGCGCGTCGGCGATGTCGCGGTCTGGAAACTCGAAGAACGCCGGATGCCGCAGCTCGACCGACCATCGCCACGGATCGCGCGGCAACTGCCCGAGCAACGAGTCCAAGACGGGAAGATCGATCGGCGCGAACGATGCCGGCAGCTGGAACGTGAGCGCCCCGATCACCGGGGCCAACGGCTCGAGCAACGTCAGGAACGGCGTCAGCAGATGGTCGACGTCGCGCAGCCGTCGGTCGTGGGTGATGGTACGGGGCACCTTGAAGACGAACCGGAACCCTGGATCAGCCTGATCGGCCCAGCGTCGCACACTGGCAGGAGTGGGTGATGCGTAGAACGTCGTGTTGCCCTCGACCGCATTCAGCAACCGGCTGTACGCGTGCAGCTCGCGACCCGACACGGTGTCGGTCGGGAGCGACCGCCCGACCCAGGGGCGATGGGCCCACATCGGGCAGCCGACGAACAGGGTCGGATGCACGTCACCAACGTACGCTGCAGTCGTGGACATCCCGATCATCCACCTCCAGGCGCCAGACGCTCCGCGATGCATCGACGAGGCGTGCCGCACCACTGGCTTCTTCGCACTCAGCGGTCATGGCGTCGACGGTGCGGCACGCCGGCGGCTGATCGATGCGGCTCGACGTGTGTTCGATTTGTCGGTCGAACGCAAGCGCGCAGTGTCGTTGGACGTCGGCGGAACGGCCTGGCGGGGTTGGTTTCCGTTGGGCGGTGAGCTGACATCCGGTGTGCCCGATCTGAAGGAGGGCTATTACTTCGGCCGCGAGCTGCCGCCCGACCCCACACCCTTGCGCGGCCCCAACATCTGGCCCGACGAAGTGCCCGAACTGCGAACCGAGGTGTTGGCATGGATGTCGGCGATGGAAGACGTCGGCCAGCGAGTGCTCGGCGCGATGGCGCTGGGCCTGGGCCTGAACGCCGACTGGTTCGTTCAGCACCTGACCCGCGATCCGACCGTGCTGTTCCGCATCTTCAAGTACCCCCCGCATCCCACCGACCCCGCGCACGCTGCGAACCGGTGGGGCGTTGCCGAACACACCGACTACGGCCTGTTGACCCTTCTGGCCCACGACGGCACCGCGGGGCTGGAGGTACGGGTGGGCACCACGTGGATCGAGGTCGATCCCGACCCCGATCTGCTGGTGTGCAACCTGGGCGACATGCTGGATCGGCTGACCCTCGGCCGCTACCGCAGCACACCCCATCGGGTGCGCAACGTCGCCAATCATGACCGCATCTCGCTGCCATTCTTCCTCGATCCCGCATGGAGCGCTCGCGTCGAGCCGTTGCCATTGAACGATGGCTGGGTCACGCCCACCGAGCGCAGCGACCGTTGGGACAGCGCCGATCTGACCGACGTGCACGGTGTCTACGGCGACTGGTTGCTCGCCAAGGTCAGCAAGGTCTTCCCCGATCTCGCCACCGCCGTCCTCGACTGACCCGCCCCGCCCGCTCAACCCCGGCCGTCCCGGCGGCCCCGGCCGTCCCCGAGGCCGTCCCGACGGGCACCACAAGCCCAGCTCGGGCTCCACCCGCCCATGATCGACTTCCGGCACCGATCCCGGCCCTCCCCGCCGACCACTGCGGGCACCACAAGCCCACGTCGGGCTCCACCCCGCCCATGATCGACTTCGGGCGCCGATCCCGGCCCTCCCCACCGACCACTGCGGGCACCACAAGCCCACGTCGGGCTCCACCCGCCCACCTCGACTTCGACCGACACTCCGGCGCGGCCACAGCGGGCGCCAGAGACCCATCGTCGATCTTGGGTTGCCATCGGCGAATCGACGGATACGTTCGGCGTCATGGTCGCTTGCAGCCCGTTCGGGCCCGCTGGCGAGTTCGCCGCCTCTCGCCACGGAGCCGTCACACGGTCTCAGGCAGCCGAAAATGGGCTCAGCAGCAAAGTCGTCCGACGGCTGCTGCGCGACCGCGTTCTGGACGAGCCGGTGCCTGGCGTGCTGGTCGTCGTCGGCTCGCCGTCCACCTGGCAGCAACAGCTCTACGTGGCCACACTGGCGTCGAAACGCAGCGGCGTGGGCGGCACGCGTGCAGCCGCCGGACTCCATGTCATGGACGGCTATCCAGCGGGTCCAATCGAGTTGATCATGCCCGGCCATCGCCACATCGATCTCCCCGATCTCATCGTCCGTCGAGCCGCGGTGCCCGAAGAGGACCGTGTCGAAGTCACCGACATCGCGTGTACTGGCATTGCCCGCACCCTGTGCGACCTCGGATCAATCGATCCACCCGAGCAGGTTCGGATCGCGTTCGAATGGGCGTGGCGCGCCGGCCACAGCCTGACCTGGATGGAGGAGACCGCAACACGACTGAATGACGACCGACGACGTGGACCGCGCCTACTGCTGTCGCTCATCGCCGAAGCACGTCGGCGCGACCGACCCACCGAGTCCGCCCTCGAAGTGAACGTGGAGGATGTCATCGGGTCGTTTCCGGGCCTCGTCCGCCAGCATGTGATCTGTACCGACAACGGCGATTTCGTTGCCAGAGTCGACTTTGCCATCCCCGACCTGAAGATTGCCATCGAAGCGCACAGCAGGAAGCATCATTTCGGAGTTGCGGCAACAGCCTCTGACGAGGAGCGCGAGTTCGCCCTGCAAGCAGAGGGTTGGATCGTTCGGTTCGTGACCGACGCCCACCGACGCAATCCCGACGGTTTGCGCACCTCGCTCGCAGCCCTCGTCGCCGCCAGGACGCGCCTCTTCGACCGGGCAGCCTGACGCCGGCCGCGATGGGCCACTGACGCCCATCAAGGGCTCAACACGCCCACAACCACCGCCGAAGACGACCGAACACGGACCGGCGCCGGCGACCGTGGGCCGCACACGCCCATCCTGGGCTCGACACGCCCGCAAACCACCGCCGGTCACCGCCGAGCAACGAGACGCGCCGGCGAGAGTGCGCCGCTGACGCCCTCCGAGGGCTCGAGGCGCCCACAGCGGGGGTCGTGGGTCCGCAGCATCAGGTTGGCGCGAGGAAGTAGCGGCGTTGATCGCGATCGACCCCGACCAGGGACCAGCCAGATCCGATGCGGCCGGCCAGTTCGGCGCGCACGAACAAACGCGCCTTCAGCGCAGCGTCCGACGAACTGGCGATGTCGTCGGCACTGACCGGCGGGACATCGACGGCCAATGACGGTTGCAGCCGCCGCTCGGCAACGAGTTCGAGCTGCCACGAGACGGTCACCCTGTCGGACGGCAACGCGCCGTTGATTCCCCCCAGGTGCCCGTAGTGATCGATGTGGTAGGCGACGCCCACTGCACCCAACGCGTGCAGGTTCAGATGCGCATTGCCCAGCTGCAACGGGTCATATGTCCAGCGCACGTGGCTGATGCCATGATCGAGGCACCAAGCCCGCTGCCGCTGCTTCAGCTGCACCCCCAACCCCAGCCTGCGGAAGTCGGGGTCGACGGCCATGTAGTGCGAGTGCAGCACGTGCGGCTCTCGAGTTGGGAAGCCGTACACCGCACCGACGATGCGGTCGCCGACGAACGCGCCAATGGCCATGCCACCTTCGGTGATGGTGGCAACCAACATGTTGACCGACACGGCGTCACCACCGCTGCCCCAGATGCGATGCTCGAACTCTGGCAGCACCGCCAGATCGGCGGCAGTGATCAGGCTGCGGAACGAGATGTCGGACAGCTCAACGGGTGATGACATCGCTGTGCTCGGTGACCTCGTCGAGGAACGCGCGATCCAGCGTGACCCCGATGCCCGGGCCGGACGGCACCGGCATGATGCCGTCGGTCGCCTCGAGTTGTTGCTCGGTGATGTCGCGGTGATACGTGCGGCTGGCCGATGCCGTGTCGCCCGGGTAGACGAAGCCGGGCATGGTGGCCAGATGGATGTTGTGGGCGCGACCGATGCCCGTTTCCAGCATGCCGCCGCACCACATGGGGACACCTCGTTCGACGCACAGGTCGTGCACGCGCTGCACTGCGGTGATGCCACCGAAACGGCCGACCTTCACGTTCACCACCGTGCAGGCGCCCAGGTCGAGCGCGGCACGAACACGCGCCGGCGACGTCAACGACTCGTCCAGGCAGATGGGCGTTGCCAGCTGTGGCGCCAGTGCAGCATGGTCGACCAGATCGTCCCAGTGCAGCGGTTGTTCGATGTAGTGCAGATCGAAGTCGTCGAAGCTGCGCAACAGATCGACGTCGTGCAGTGTGTACGCCGAGTTGGCATCGACGGTCAGCTCGATGTGCGGATGTGCAGCGCGCACGGCTTCGAGCATCACCCGGTCCCACCCGGGTTCGATCTTCAACTTCACACGCTTGTAGCCCTCGGCCACGTGTCGATCGACCGATGCCACGGTCTGGTCGACAGGGTTCATCCCCAGACTGGCGCCCACCGGAACCTCAGTCACTTGGCCACCCAGCATCGTGCGCAACGGCACCCCCTGTTGGCGTGCGTAGCAATCCCACACGGCCAGCTCCAGTGCAGCCTTGGCCATCGGGTTGCCGCGCCATCCGGCCCAGCGGTCGTACAGGTCTGAGGGATGCTGGCACCCGTGCTGCAACAGGTCGGGCACCAGCGCATCGCGCATCAGTCCCAGCGCGCCGGTGATGGTCTCTTCGCGGTACAGCGGCAGCAGGTCCATGACCCCTTCGCCGTATCCCTCCACGCCGTCGCTGCGCACGGTGGTGATGACCGCCACCTTCTGCGTCTCGACGCCGAACGAGGTCTTGAACGGGTTCTTGAACGGCACACGAATGACCCGGAGTTCGATCTGATCGATGCGCATCAAACGCTCCTTACCACGTGTCGATGTTGGGACGCTTCTTGCCCACCCGCGGTGCGGGCGCCGGCGTCGACATCAACATTGCCAGGATCCAGCGCCGCGAGTCGGCCGGATCGATGACATCGTCGATCTCGAAGTGCGATGCTGCGTTGATGGCCTTGCCGTGCAGGTACATGCGGTCCACCATGGTCTGGAACGTTGCCTCGCGTTCGACTGGGTCGTCGATCGCTTCGAGCTCGTTGCGGTAGCCCAGCCTGACCGCGCCCTCCAGGCCCATGCCGCCGAATTCGCCGGTCGGCCAGGCGACGCATGCGATGGGCGCCTTCGTGCTACCGCCCATCATCGCCTGCGCTCCCAGGCCGTAGCTCTTGCGCAGCACGATGCTGATCATTGGCACGGTCACGTTCACGCCGGTGACGAACAAGCGCGAGCAATGACGGACCAGCGCTGTCTGCTCGACCTCGGGGCCGACCATCATCCCCGGCGTGTCGACCAGCGTGACGATCGGGATGTCGAACGCGTCGCACAGCTGCAGGAACCGTGCCGCCTTGTCGGCGCCATCGCTGTCGATCGCGCCCGCCAGATGATTCGGGTTGTTGGCGACGACACCCACCGGCCGTCCCTCGACCCGCGCCAGCGCGGTGACCATGCCCAGACCGAAGTCGCGCCGCAGTTCCAGCACCGAACCCAGATCGAACATCGCCTCGAAGACGGCGCGGACGTCGTAGCTGCGCTTGCGGTCCTCGGGGATCGCGTGTCGTAGCAGCCGCGAATCGGGCGCTTGCCAGCCCTCGATCGCACCTTGGAAGTACGACAGGTACTGCTTGGCCACACGAACGCCCTCGGCCTCGTCGACCACCACGATGTCGACCACGCCGTTGGCGCGCTGCACCTCGATGGGCCCCACGTCGGTGGGCTTGAACACGCCCAGTCCCCCACCTTCGATCATCGCTGGGCCGCCCATGCCGATGTTCGAATCCTCGGTAGCGATCACCACGTCGCAACAGCCCAAGATGGCCGCATTGCCGGCGAAGCAGTAGCCACTGTTGATGCCCACGATGGGGACCAGTGCGCTGAGCCTGGCGAAGTAGTTGAACGCCCAGCAGTCCAGTCCGCTGACACCCAACGCGTCGGTGTCGCCCGGCCGGCCGCCGCCACCCTCGGTGAAGAACACGATGGGCAGGCGTTGCTGCTCGGCCACATCGAACAGCTTGTCCTTCTTGCGGTGGTTCTGCCCGCCCTGTGTGCCGGCCAGCACCGTGTAGTCGTACGACACTGCGATGCATTGCGCGGCGTGACCGTGGAACAAGTGGCCGTTGACCCGGCCGATGCCGCCGATCATGCCGTCGGCGGGAGTGCGCGCAATCAGATCCTCCAGTGTGCGGCGCCGTCGTTGAGCGGCGATGACCATCGCTCCGTACTCCACGAACGACCCCTCATCGACCAGGTCGGCCACGTTCTCGCGCGCTGTTCGTCGCCCCACCTTGCGACGACGCTGCACTGCATCGGGTCGGGCCGCGTCCAGACCGATCTGATGACGTTCGATCGACTCGGCCAGGTCGGGGCGAATTCGATCGAGGTCGACCGTTTCCACTGCAGCCGCCGCAACAATCTCGACGTCGCCGGGCCTGATGGTCGCGACCGGATCGCCCAGGTTCACCGTCTGCCCGACGGTCACCAGGATGCGATCGATGATGCCGCTTTCGACCGCTTCGATGGCGTGGTGCATCTTCATCGATTCGATCAGCATGACCTGTTGACCGGCACGCACGGACTGCCCTGCCTGGAGATCGATGGTGACGATTGTGCCCTGCATGGGGGCCGACAGGTCGCTGGTTGGCACGCGGCGAACGTAGCGCCCGAACCGCTGCGTCGATTCATCAGGAACCGGTCGCGATCGATGCGGTACGGTTCGCGCATGAAGGAGGCCAGCGGCGAACCGGTGCTCGTCCAAGTGGCGGGGCGCCAGGTGAACATCACCAGCCCCGACAAGATCTTCTTCCCGGCAGTCGCCGCAACAAAGCTGGATCTGGTCGAGTTCTACATCTCGATCGAGGACGCTGTCATGCGGGCGATGCGCGACCGGCCCGTACTGTTGCAGCGATTCCCCAATGGCTCGTCGGGCAGTTCGTTCTTCCAGAAGCGCATGCCCGACAACGCGCCCGACTGGTTGACCACCACGATCGTCAGCACACCGAACGGCACCACATCGAACGCGCTCGTCATCACTGATCTGGCGCACATGATCTGGGCCGTCAACCTCGGCTGCCTCGGGTTCCATTCGTGGGCGATGCACGCCGCCGATCCGATGCACTGCGATGAGCTACGCATCGACCTGGACCCCGGGCCAGGCACCAACTTCCAGATGGCACAAGAGACCGCCAGCGAGTTGCACACCCTGTTCCACGAGCTCGGTGTGCGTTCGTACATCAAGACCACCGGAAATCGCGGGCTGCACGTGTACGTCAGGCTGGCAGCTCAATGGGACAGCATCGCAGTGCGCTCGGCCGCTGTTGCGGTTGCCCGAGAGCTGGCGCGTCGCCGCCCCGACCTGATCACCGACTCGTGGTGGAAGGAAGATCGAGGCGAGCGCATCTTCATCGACTTCAACCAGAACGCACCGCACAAGACCGTGTTCGCACCGTGGTCTGTGCGCGCTCGCGACCACGCACCAGTGTCGTGTGGATTCCCGTGGGACGAACTCAACGACGTCGACCCGAACGCACTGACGATCTGGACCGTGCCGGGCCGGCTGGCGGCCGGCGGCGATCCGTGGGCCGACATGAACGACCATCCGCAGTCACTCGAACCGCTCTTGGACCTGGTGCGGCGCGATCAAGCGGCCGGGCTGCTGGACGCCCCGTGGCCTCCCGTGTACCCGAAGATGCCGGGCGAGCCGCCGCGTGTCTCGCGCAGCCGTGCCAAGAAGCCGCCGTCAGATGCCACAGACGCAACAGATCGGCCGATGACCTGATCTCACATCGGCGAACGGCTGACGAAGATCTGCACCACGTAGACCACGCCATTGCGACTGACGACGCCGATACCGACTTCGTTGTACGCAGGGTTGGCCATGTTCTCGTAGTGGCCCGGCGATGCCTCGAGGGCAGCCTGGGCTTCTTCGACAGAACCCGCCATGGCGACGTTCTCGCCGATGTTGCTCCAGCCGTCGGTGACGCCGGACGCAAGGTTCTTCGAGTGGAAAATTCCGCCGCGCTTGGCCATGCGGTCGGCTTGCGCCTCGGCCTTGGCATCGAGCTCGGGCACACGGACCAGCTCGGGCAGACCGACCGTGGCCCGCAGGCTGTTGATCGCTGTTTGATTGGTGGTGGCCTCACCGCTGGTGCAGGCCATCAGGGCGAGACCGAGGAGAGCGGTGGCGAGCACTGCCATCATCGGACGGGACCGGCGGACCGGAACTGAATCCGCCGTGTGGTCGTTCGTCGTAGTGGTCATCGTGAATGTCATCGGCACAGCCTCCATGAAACTTGAGACATGAGTCTGTCATCGAACTGTCATGATCGCAACGACCCCGCAATGTAGCGAGTGAATCACTCCCCGTGGCACTCACCTGTTGGTGTGACCGGCGGCATCCCCGGTTGCGATCGCGTGACCGGTCCTACACCTTCGCCCGGCAAGCCCCGCGAACGATCGGGCCGACGCGTCGGCCCTGCGCAGTGGTGCTACCGGCCGCGAAGCGAGCCCTCGGCGGCACCCGGCAACGAGCTGTGTGCGTGGACGCCGGAAGAGATGAGAAATGTTTCAGGATGCTGGAGGCTCAGTTGCGTTGAATTCTTCGACCAACGGGCCGTATCGGTCCATGGCTGCCAACGCAGCGTCGCGATCCAGCGGCGGCAGGCCAAGGGCCACAAACGAGGCACCGGTGTCGCGCAGGCCGGACAGGTGGGCGGCGTCGGGCTTGGCTCCGAACACGCCGAGTTGCAGCGTGGCCGGCTCGCGACCGTGGTCGGCGGCGTACTGCGTCAACGATGCCCATCCCTCGGCGATCGGGAACCGGCCCTCGATGGGCATCCAGGCGTCGCCGTAATCGGTGATGTGCTTGAAGTGCAGTTCGGTGGCCGACGCTCCGACGACGATCGGCGGGTGCGGCGGCTGCACGGGCTTCGGCCACGACCACGATGCATCGAAGTTCACGTAGTCGCCAGCGAACGATGCCTCGTCCTCGGTCCACAGCGCTTTGCAGGCCAGGA
>JANNFQ010000265.1:0-5695 GCA_031380045.1 Acidimicrobiaceae bacterium | reverse complement strand
ATCGAGCCCGGCGACCACCACGCCCTGGCCGTCGTATCCCAGGTTCCACAGCGTCGGCGCATTCACGATCGACACGTTCGGCTCGGGCGGCGCTGCAGGCGTGCCGGTCGGCACGACGTCGATCGTGTCGGCAGTGATGCTCGCGACGTCGGCACGGCGGGCCAGTTCTTGGATCACATCTGCCGTCGCTGTGACGATCACGCTGTTGGTGACCCACAGCGGTTCGAACGATCGAACCCGCCCTTGAACTTGTCGGTCGCGCAGCAGCGTGCGTAGCCCGACCTGCGATGTATCCGACGTGGAGCGGAGAGCTTGCTCGACGGCCCGAAGCCGCTGACGTCGAGTACCCCGCGATGCCGATGCGAGCGATGCCCGATCGCGCATGTGCACGATGACCGTCAGGTCCTGGTTCGGGCCGGCCTGCGCAAGCTCGGCGCTGACTGTTGCGTCGATCAACGCCTCCGGTGCCGATGTTGCGCGGCCGCTCGCATCGGCAACGCCGAGCCCACTCGTGATGGGGATCACCATCACGATCACGATCGGCAGAGCAACGAGTCGGGCGATCATTCGGGGTACCGGTCTGCTCCTTGGCCGCTACTGCTGCACCAGGAGGTGGGGCAGGCGCACGCCGTTGATCACGAACGAAACCAGCGAGCCCTCGTGCACTGCGTTGCCAACGTTGGTGTACAGGAAGAAGTACGCCGCGCCGTCCAACAAGGTCAGCTGGTGCTTCATGCCCTTGGCCGATGTCAGCACACGAGTCGATCCCTCGACGGCCAGAATCGGCATGTCCTCCACCTCGCCGAACAGCGCCGTTGCCTTGTCGGCATCGATCACCTGGAAGCGCATCTCGATCAATCCGCCACTGGCGAGCAGCCCGACCACGTCGATGCGCACGCCGAATCTCTGCTCGAGTTGTTCGGCAGTGATCGGCGAGCTGTCGGCGATGGCCGAGTTGGTCGCCGGCTGATGCAGCCATGCGAACAACCCGCCCAGCAACGCCACCAGCAACAGGCCCACCAACACGAACTGGCGAGTGGAGATTCGGCCCCGCGTGGGACGGGCGATGGGCGCGGCAGGCGCCTCACCGCCCGTCCCTGCGAGCACGATGAGTGTCGGCCTACGAGATGTGGTCATGGGATATCGAACGCATCGACGTCGAGGCTGTCGTTGGTCAGGCCCTTGTTGGTCCCGTCGAAGTAGACCGACCAGCTCGAACTGCTGTAGGACACGACGTCCTCGTCCTGCACCGCTCCAAGACCTGGCACCGTGGTCGTCGTGGCGTTGAACGAGACAGAGAAGTGCGTCGCATCGACGAACACCAGCCCGTCGACATCGGCGGCAGCATCCAGACCAACGGAACTGGCGTCCACGATCCTCGAGTACGAGCTTCCTCCGTTCCACCGGTAGACGTCGGCGTCATCCGCTGTGCCACCAACTCCGGGCACACTGAAGTTCGTGTCCGTCGAGAAGTACAGGGTGCCACCGACGATGCTGATCGCATCCAAGTCGGTGCCGCCCACACCGTGGACACTGCCGTCGAAGAACAGCGACCAGGCGCCGGCGTTGTAGTAGACGACGTCCTCGTCCTGGACAGTGCCAGCAATGCCAGGCACAGAGACCCCGGCGTTGAAGGACATGTAGAAGTGGTTCGCATCCACTCGGTCGAAGCCATCCACGTTGGCGGACGTCGGCAGGGTGTACGGAATGGCCGACGCGTCGATCGAACGACCGAACGCCGTGCCGTTCCACAGATAGATGTCGGCATCGTCGGCCGTCCCACCGGATCCAGGAGGATTGGTGTTGCCGAATGTCGAGAAGTACAGCGGGAGAGTCTGCACGTCGTAGACCTGCCCCACCATGGGCAGGCCCGTCGCCAACAAGGAGTTCCCCAGCGCGTTCTTGATGCCGGTCCCAGACGTGAGATTCAAGCCCAGCGTGCCACTTCCGCCGGCGGTGCCGACCGTAACGGTGCGTGTTGCACCGATACCCGTCACCGAGGTGATCGTCGCCCCGGCCACACCTGCGCTGGTCACGAGGGTGAAGTTCCCACTGGTCACGCCGGTCACGCTCTCCGAGAAGGTCACTGTGAATGCCACGGAAGTTGCCAGTGTGGGACTGGGGTCGGCCCTCACGATGCTGTTGATGGTCGGCTGCCGCTTGTCGATGGTCAGGACCACCGTCGAGACCGGGCCCCAGTTGCCAGCTGCGTCCTTGCCGTGGACGTAGATGGTGTGTGGTCCGGCCGCAAGCGAACTGATCGTCAGTAGCGGGATGTCCACGCTGATCGATTCGGAGGCCGAGTTCCAGGAACCGTCGACTGGCACGAACAAGAAGCCGGTTCCATATGCCGGCGGCACGGGAAGCGAGCTCGGGTTCAAGTCGGGGTTGGTGTCGATGAAGCCCTCGGCACGGATGACGTTCGACGCGGTATCGGCCGTCGTGGCGGTGACGCGCACGGCCGGCGTCGACGAGTTGATCCCGAGGTTGCCACCGTTGGGGTTCGGGCTGGCAACGACGTTCGACGTGACCGGACCGGTCTTGTCGATCGTCAGCGTGATCAGTGCCACCGTTCCCCAGTTGCCGGCTTGGTCCTGTGCCCGGATTCGCACCGTGTGCGGAACTGCGTCAGCAAGCGCGTTCACAGTCGCCGCCGCGATGGTGGCGTCCAGGCTGACCGTCACAGCCGGAGCAACAACGGTGATGGGCGTCGCCGCGCCGCCGTCGATGGTGTACTCCGCTGCCGTCACCTTCGACCCACCGGTCGCGACGTCCGAGCCGGTCGCGTGCAGTGCCACGTTGACCGAACCGTTGGTCGGGTTGGGTGCCAGGCTCAGTCCTGTCGACGCGGGACCCTGATTGTCGTTCGTGTAGACCACCGACACGAGCGGACCCCAGTTCGCACCTTCCAGACCACGAACGTAGATGGTGTGATTGCCGGCTGACAGACCTGGAGGGGCGAACGTGGCCGTCACGGCGACAGTCGGCGAGCCGAACGGGCCGCTCATTGCAACGCCCGTGCCGACCGCGCCGGCAGTGTCGATGAAGTACTCGGCAGCAATCACATCGTGGTTGCCGGTTGTCGCGTCGCTGATCGTCGCAGCGATGGTTGTCCCTGTTGCGACGAGGTTCGACGACACCGGTCCGACAGTGTCGGTCGGGGCGCCGGCGCCAGCGATGGTGACGAACACCATGGCTCCGCCGTAGCTGACCGTGGCTCCGGCCGCCGCAGGGCGACGGTTGCGGTTGCGCAACTGCAGATTGGCGTCGAAGACCGCCAGCTTCGTGCCAGGGCGGTTCGGCACTTTCACCAAGGCGTCGAATGTCTGGCCGGGGCCAACGGTCTGGGCGACCACCGAGTACGGCTGCCCGAGAGCATGACCGTCGTCGCCGACGATCTGCTGGTTGGCGCCCAGCACGCTCATCGAGTGGTAGGTGACGCCCGCGTTCACGTAGCGCAACAGCAGTTTGCTGTTCGGCGCCGCGGTCGTCAGGTCTGCCCCTGCACCGTTCGTAGCCGAGTACACCGCTCCGTTGATCAACGTGTACTTCGGGGCGAAGTTGCGCATGTCGAAAGCGGCCGGACCGGCGGCGAAGTTGTTCAACGCCGGGTCGATCTCGCTGACCAGGACAACCGCTTCAGCATCGCTGCCGTACGAACTACCCGAGGTCGGCGTGACGATCAGCGTGCCATACAGGCCCATCGCCACTTGGTGCTGCGAGTTCGCGATCGGGCCAGCTTCGTAGATGTAGGTGCCAGGCTGCGTGGCATCGAACTCGTACGACTTCATGTCTCCTGGCGCTACGCCGGCGCGGTCGGTGGGCATGGACTGGCCGCGAATGACGAGCGACGTGGTCTCGGTCAGTTGGTTGTGCAGTTCGAGCACCACATGACTGCCCTGCGGGACGGACAGCGTTGGGCCCGACGGCTTGGTGATCGCCGCGCCCGTCCCGCTGTAGCCCCACACCGTCATCGACTGACCGGCCATCGTGATCGAAGCCGATTTGGCGAAGAGCGGGAGGGTCAGGGTCGCGGCGCTGGCCGGGCTGACGGTGGTGATGAGCACCGTGCCGAGCGTGGTGGCGAGGACCGAGAACATGGCCGCCAATCGGCGGCCGCGTCCGGGCCGAGGAGTTGAGAGTTCATTGTTCGACATGGTCATCTCCTACTGAGGGCACGTGCTCGAGGCCGGGTCCGGATCGATCCGCATGTACGTGATCGGGCCGGTCATGTTCACGCCCCACGAGGTGATCTGGAAGAGGGCGTGGTTGTGGGAGATGATGTAGAACTCTCCGCACTGGTTCAGGCTTTGATTGCCGGGTGGCTGGTTGCCGGTCACGCCCAGGTACGGGCTGCCGCTGTAGAACATGCCGAACACCTGATTCGCCACTTGCGGCACCACCACGGGCACCGGGTTGGCCTCGGTGTAGTGCTCGGCGTCGTACCAGCGGAACAGCACGTCGTACGTCTGGCCGGGGCCGATGTCGATGGCGTACTTCTCGTACGACAGGTCCGCCCCCGTTGTCGGGTTCTCGAGCGGGTTTCCATCACGACCGATGACTTTGCCGTTGTTGCCATGCGGGTGGAACGGGAACGTCTCGGTACCCACGTTCAGGTACCGGGCAAGACCGCCCAGCGGGTGGACCGGGGTGGCCGGTGGCCGGTTCGGATCGTCAGACTCACGCACTTCGGCGAGGGCGCCGTAGGGCTGGTTGGGCAGCCAGGCTGCACCGTTGTCGGCGATGCTGTCGGGGAAGCCGCGCCCGTTCACCAACCAGTATCGAGGGTGGTAGTTGTCGAGGTTGTAGTTCGACGTGAGGTTCTTGTCCTGGCGTTCGATCGCCGAGTTCAGGTACGGATCGATCTCCGACAACATCACCATGAACTCTTCGGTGTTGTTGGCACCGGCGCCCGGTGTGTTGTTCAGGTGGGCGTCGACCGGACCGCCGACGATGTGGGTAGTGAACTGATCGTCGGCACGGTTGTAGGCGAAGTCTGCCCCCATGGACGGGCGCACGATCAGTGCGCCGAACAGGCCCATCCGCACTTGCACATCGGGGTCGGTGCCCGACTCGTACAGGAACGTGCCGGGGTGGTCGGCGACGAAGCTGTACGTGACCGTGCCCCCGTTGGCCGTGGCGCCCTGAGTGAGCGACGTCATGGTGCCCGGGTTCAGTGGGTCCGAGAACTGCGGCGTTGCCGGCGCCCCATTTGCCATGACATCTTCCTGGCCGGGGAACACCATCGAGATGTTTCGCTTCAACGTGTTCGTCAGCGTGATCGTGACCGTGTCGCCCTGATTCACGCACAGCACCGGACTGGGGTGCTGGAAGTGCGTGCCGACCAACTGGAAGCCGTACATGTACACGGTGTTGCCGTCGGGCAGGCTGATGTAGTCGGCACCCGTCGTCATGTTGAACGTCGGGCCGTCTGAACAGACGATGCCGACATTTGGTCCGTTGTCGAGCGCAGCTGCCGGTACGGGGCTGTGGCCACTGGTCACGGCAATGGCTCCGATGGCCATCAGGCCACTGAGGATTGCGGTCACCCCCCGGCGCCGCTGGATTGCGATTCGTTGCATCGTGGTAGCTCCTTCGTTCGCAGTCACGGCTCAGGTGTTCGGCTCGGTCTGGGGCGGGATGTTCTGTGATGTCGGGTACACCCGGATCTCGGTGGCTTGGCCACCGAATCCGC
>JANNFQ010000263.1:0-1661 GCA_031380045.1 Acidimicrobiaceae bacterium | reverse complement strand
CTTGGTCCACCGAACTGCGAGCTAAGGGCTCGACGCGGGATTGTCCGAGCGACGGCACACGCGCTGACCTGCACCGATGCGTCCGAAATCGCTCAACTAATCCCGATGCGGGCCCTAACGACGCCATCGACATTGGCAATCGGTGGGCCGGACACCGGATACGAGCCGCCGGCCTCGGTGTCCAGGACGATGCATGTGCGCCACGTGTCTGCGTTGATAGCTCCCACGAGGACTCCTCCAGGTCGGCCGTCAACCACTGTCGAAGCATCGGTGAGATCTCCCGCACACCGGTGCGCCGCGTCGGATCGCTGTGCGTCGGTGAGGTTGATCGCGCGTACAGGTTGGTCGGGGGACGAGTTAGCGGGCGCGGTCCGGACATCGTCACCTCGCAACATGACCGCTGTTACGCCGGCTGCGATCAACAGCAGGGAAGCGAATCTGTTTCGTGCCTAAAACGATATGCCTCCCACCCGAGCGTTCCCTGATCGGTGACAACGATCGGAGCCCTGAACACGCCGATGCCCTCACAGCAAACAGCGGGTGTAGTGGCAGCGTTTTCGACGATCCACTGCAGTTGGCTGGTGGTGGCGCCGAGTTGGCGATTCCTTGGCACGCCGTCGAACTGACCGCAGACTGAACTGGATCATGTTGTCGAGCTTGCGACGAGTCGCAACCGGCGAACAGACCGCTGTCGACGTCTTCGCTCAATCAGTCGCCACCGACTGGATCGACCTGCCCGCCCACGCCCGCCGGGCCGAGCTCCGAGACGAGAAGCCCCACCGCCCAGGTGTTCTCGACGGCGTACAACTCCGCGAGCTGCTCGAGCAACGGTTCGACATCGCCGCCACGATCGAACAAGCCGAAAGCACCCTCCAGCGAATGCCAGCCGAACGCCAGCAAGCCGAGCGCGCCAAGACAGCCGCCGAGAAAGCGATCACCGACAAGAGCGCCGCGTACCGCGCCGCCGAAGACGTCCTGGCGAACTACGACCGACCGCTCCACCGGCGCAAGCACGCCACCGAGATCGCCGAGGCACGACTCGACATCGAACGACTACGGGGCGGTGTGAAAGCCGCTTACGACGAACTCGGTGTCGCGGTCAGCAAACTCGACCGCCTCCGACAGGCGGAGGCGCAAGCGAAGGCAAACCTGCGCCGACGCCCCGACTTCGAAACGAAGATCGACGCGATCGACGACCTGTTGGACCACGATCTGCGAATCCGAACGAGGGTCACACGCCTCGAACCCCCGGACGCGATCGTCAACACCATCGGCGATCGACCAGCACCCGGCTCGACAGCGCGGCAATGGGATGCCGCTGCCGGTCGACTCGCCCAACACCAAGCCGCCTTCGACGTCACCGACGGGTTGGGACCGCGAACCAGGTTCCTTGGCTCGAACGCGTACACCCAAAGCAGAGCCGCCGTCGACGAAAGCCTCGAGGCGTGCGCCCCGGAGACACGAATCGAGCGAGATGTCCCCTCCATCAGCTTGTCCTTGTAGCGCAAGGCGCTAGGGGGGCGACGCGCTGCCAGCGGGTATTGCGCAACGAAGTGCGGCGACCAGGTTCTGGCCGAACACCCGGGGGAACACTTCGCAACGAAGCGACACCAAATGTGAACCAGATACCCACCGCACGATGGAGGAACACAATCATGAAG